>CAYGEQ010000008.1:0-4662 GCA_964348985.1 uncultured Gammaproteobacteria bacterium
CGGCAACTTTTTCAAGCGGAGCCTCAGGAAACTCGACATCAACTGAAGTAGAACAACTGGTACACACCAAATGATGGTGATGTTTATGCCAGGATGTTTCGTACCTAGTAGTGCCGTCGCCGAATAAAACCTTCTCCAAGAACTTCCAATCAAGTAGAAATTCTAGCTCCCTATATAAGGAGGCTTTGTGAAAAGCTATCTTGCGAGTCTTAAGGATGGTCGTCACTTCATCAGCACTGAGTGGTGTCTTTCGAGAGAGAAAAATGCCAATAATCCCGCGCCGAAGTGGGGTGATCCGATGACCCTCATAGCCCATTTCGCCGACGACCGACTCTATAGTGTCTTCGTGCATACCCTCATAGCTTAACGCGACTGAGTCGCATTAGCAAGCCCCCCCTCCAAGAGCACAACTACCCCTTGGCCAAAGTTATAAATTTGATGGACTCTATTCCGCCTTCTCGTAAAGTTCTCTCAGCAGCTTTCATGGTTGAGCCAGTGGTCCACACATCATCCACAAGGATGATTGAAACCTCCTCCAGCTCCTCCTTATAAAGGAGGAGAGAAGCGAGCCTGAACGGACTGGCCTTCATAGCCGCTTCACGTTCTTCTGGAGTTCTCTCGGCTTGGTGGCCTATCGCTTCTTCCCTCTTTAAAAGATCTCGCATTTCAGTTCCTGTTTCTTTCTCTAGCCATCGACCAATTTCGGCCGCTTGGTTAAAGCCCCTCTCCCTCAAACGAAGTGACGACAACGGGACAGGTGTCAGGACTCCTTCCCCAATAAAAGATTTCACCGTATGAATTTCAGGCTCAGCTAGCTTTTGCAGGATTCTGAAGGCCGAGTGGTCAAAGTCATACTTATACGCCTTGATGAGATCACGAATAATCGGGTTACCGTACGCAAACATGGTCAGATGGCTCTCGTCGACCCGGAACACTCGATCATCAAATAAAGCAAAACAGGCGGGACACAAGAGTGAACCCTCCTGTTTGCAGGAAACACAATATCTAGGAAAAACAGCCGCTAAAAACGGTTCAACTATTCGCCCCAGGAATAATCGCTGACTATCCATGAATTGCCGTTCTTGATAAGTGTCACCGTGATGTCCTGATAGCGCACGGTGGTGTTACTAGGGCTGCCGATTGATTCAGCTCGCTGGGTGCTAACTAACACCGTAGCCAAAGTTTCTGTCTGCTCCGTAATTTTCTGGGTAATTACTTTAGTGGAAATTCCATAATACGCCGCGTCTGGTCCAGTGGCCTGTGCTTTAGCTGCCGCCTGGATTCGACCAGCCAATTCTGGGGTGACCAAAGATAACACGTCAGTCACGTTAGCAAAATCAGACTCTGATGAATAACTAGAAAACCGTTCCACGAAAATCATGGTGGTGGTTTTGGGTGTGGCCACCGGAGGGGCCACTGGTACGACCGGAGTATCTGTAGCATCTACTGGCGTATTAACTGCCGGTTGAGACGAGGCTTGATTATTAACAGCTGGTTGCGAGTCAGGGCTCTGACGTAACATGATGGCCAAAACCACGATGATTAAGAGAACCAGGACAGCCACGGCCATGATAATTTCTGTTTTTCTGGTCATAGGTTATTTCTTCTCAGCCTCGCCCTGAAGAGATTTCTGCAGCTCTTCGCGGGCTCGCTCAATCTTCAAGAGCTGTTCTGGGTTAGTGGTGATGATCTGGTCTTCAGTGTAAGAAGCCACAATCTTAATAGCTGCGTGCTTCTGACCGGCAAAAAAGATGCCTTCACCAATAGCCGCCTCAAGCAACAGATATTTTTCGCTCTGCGTTAGGTTAAACGTGTTAGCGATAGTATCAATACCTGCCGGCGACTGTTTCAAGAGAATCTGCATGGACGAGTTAGTCACGATTGCTTGGCCGTACTGGCTACGCAAGAAGTCATTCACGTCCTGGGTGATAGTGGTCACGCCCAAGAAATACTTACGGGCGCGCTTAACTAGAGCGAAAATAAACTTGGCCGAGTCTTCATTTTGCATGAGCCACCAGGCTTCGTCGATTGTGAGGATGCGCTTCTTACGCTCAGACCGAACCACGTTCCAGATGTAGTTAACAATGGTGTAAATGGCCATTGGGCGAAGCTCATCTTCCAGGTCTCGAACAGAGAAGATAACCAACTGGTTACGCATTTCAACAGTGGTCGGCGAGTTCAATAAACCGGAGAAAGTACCTGAAGTAAACTTAGTCAGACGGGCCACTAAGTTCTCACCGCCTTCCATACCTTCAAGAATTTCTACCAGGTCACTAAGCGTTGGAAACTCGCCAATTCCCGCCATGCTTGGCAAGTCTGAGGTGATGTCTTTCTTGGCGTAGGTTTCCAGTAACGCGCGATCCAAGAGTGAGTCCTCCTCTGGCGTAAAACCAAGAATAGCCTTCTCCCCCATGGGCTTACCGATCATGATACGGAGAAGACCCTTAATGGTGATAACGGCGCTACGCAAAATATCCTCTACAGACGTTTCTTCCCCCTTAGGTCTAGGCAAGTCAAAAGGATTGATACGTGCCTCGCTTGAAAGAGAAACGTTCACATAAGTACCGCCCACAGCATCTGACAGCTGGCGATATTCCATTTCGGGGTCAATAACAATAACATCCGTGCCCATCATCATGGAGCGCAAGATTTCCAGCTTCACGCAGTAACTCTTACCGGCACCGGACGTAGCAAACACGATTGAGTTAGCGTTCTGCAGAGAAAAGCGATCAAACAGAATCAGCGAGTTGTTATGGCGATTAATGCCGTACAGAATTCCGTTATCGCTCGAAACGTCAGATGAGATGAATGGGAAAGAGCTCGCAATAGGCGAGGTGTTCATGTTAAACGGAATCATCAGCTCATCGTTACAAAGTGGCAGTGTGGAGTTAAAGCCCTGCTCCGACTGATACAAACTGCGTTTGGAATAAATAAGTTTCCCGCCGAAAATGGCCTCTATCTCCTCCGTGCGCTTATCCAAATTTTCCTTACTGTCAGAATACATGGTCACGTAAAAAGCGAATTGGAAAAAATGTTCAATGCCTTGCGTGAGGTCATCACGTAACTGCTCTACGTCACGCAGGGCAGTCTCCTGAATAGGATCACGCGGTTTGCCGGTTTCATTATCAGACACAATCTGGGATTCAATCTGACCCACTTTGTCACGCAACTGTTTCAAAATAACCTCGCTCTTCACGGGGTACACGAACATGCCAATATCGATAGTCCCCTTGAAGTTTATGATGGGGGCACCCCAGCCAATACCCACGTAACGCGGGTAGGTGGTCACGAAGAGAGTTCTACAAAAACGGTCGCCCACTACCAAAAAAGTAGGCTGGACTTCAAAAGCTGACGGCGCGATTAGGTCACGGACACTAACTGTACCGCGCCTAAATGACCGCTCTTCTTCCAGGGTGGCTCGCTCTTCAGCGGCCCTCAGCTCCTGCGGCGAAGGTGCGCGGGCAATTTTAGCAGCGCTCTGTGGCTGGCGTTTTAGATCCTCGACGTTAAAGGCCATATTTAGAAGCGACTATCAACCTGGAGTTTTTCAATCGGGGCTAGCTTCTGCTCTTCAGAAGCGCCCGGGTTATACGAGTTGTAATAAAGCTCAATCAAACCCTGCGTATCCAGCTGAGCCACCTGTAAACCCATGCTCTGTAAACCGCCAGCAATATTGCCCACTCTTTGTACTAAAATATCGCGCCGGTCCTTAAATTGCTTAGCATTCAGTTTTAAAATAGCGGCTGGAGAGATGGCGGCCTGCAGTTTCTGCATAAATCCCCCCTTGTTGCCGGCCTCAAGTGGATCATAAGGAATGATGCAGAAAAACCGCTTCTGCATAATCTCGCCCAGCTCTACTAGCTCGGTCACGAAAGACATGTAATCTCTAATCTGCCCCTTCAACAGTTCATTAGAAATAGTTTCTTCCTGGGACTTCATCTTCATCATGTAAGCGTCCACGTTCATCTTGCGCGACTGAATACAAATCTGAATAGGATGCTCTAGGCCGTTCAAAAACTGCATGTAGCCCTGAATAGTGGCTTGCTGTTCATCTTCACTTTTTAGGGCGAAGTTAATACTTGAAACCAGAAGCACGGCGCGCAAAGTGCCATCCTTCATCACCACCGCATCCTCTCTAATTTCCGCAATATCAAGAAACCGCTGAGTTGGTGGCCCTACTTTTGGTTTCGCTAATTTGTTTGCCGGTGTAGCCATACTAAATTATTCATCGCCCGCATAAACGCCACCAGTGTTCACAATCAGCGTCAGCTCAGACAGTCTAGAACCTTCCAGGGGAGCTTTACGGCGCTTAGGGGATGGTGGTGCAACCTCCTCCTGACGCATTAAAACTCTGAGCTCAGCATCCGTGATAGTCTTGTCCCAAACTCTCTTAGCCGGCCTGCGAATATTCTGAATAACGTTCAAAACAATCACGTGAAATGGCTGACCGTTCACCTTACCGAAGGCGAAAATGACAGCTATACCGGTAGTTGGCAGAGCGGTCGCAATTAAAAACGGTATGTTATTAGCAAAGAGCCGGTACCAAACGAAATCAACCAGCACCATCACGAGCATGATCACAAATTGCCTAGCCGTAATCGGACCGATGATTCTCGGTTCCACATCAAGAAACTGCGGCACGACAAATTGATTACGTGGCAT
>CAYGEQ010000008.1:4762-8790 GCA_964348985.1 uncultured Gammaproteobacteria bacterium
GCTTCTTCAGAAATAGACAAGTACATCTGGTTAATGGGGCTCTTGCGCCACGCACCAATCCCATTTACTCGCTCATCATAGTTGGTAGCCAAAAGTGCAGTTAACAAATCCTCTACTTTCCGCGCTGCCTCAGCTGGATCATTAGACATTCGCCTAAACTCAATGGTGGACATGTTCCGCAGCTGGTCTACCGGACCCATCAGTCTGGAAGCTGAAACAATATCCGTCATCTTCCGGTCAGCGTCCTTAGGCGGCACGCTACCCACAGTCAATTCCGTCTTAGCTGGCCTAGGCTTCAGCGGCACAATCTTCTTCTCACTTGGCATCGGATTTTCTCTAGCCGCAGACACCCTAGCCCCCGGCAAAATAGGCTCAATGGATTCCTCTGGCAGAGTCTTAGTCAAAGTAGCGAATTTCTGGTCTAGAGCATTAGACTCAGCCTTTTCTTCAACCCTCTCTAACCCTTTATTACCCTCTATTACCTTTTCCCCATCATATTTCTTCTTCCCCATCGCTAACGCGTCCAGGACTATTTTGAGGTCAGCTCCAGCTAGTTTATATTCCTGCTCCAGGATATCCCGCGTCTGTCCCGATTCTCTGACGCCACGGATATTCTTTTCAGCCAAAGAACGGAACTTATCTAAAGGAATATTCTTAGCGAGCACAATCTCCTTAGCGGCCTCCAGCGTTCTATCTACCGCCATTTTCAACCGCACATCCACCGGCATAGCGTGGACAGGAACTTCAGCCGCCAGCTCATGCGACGGAGAAATTTCCAGCGCCTGCTTGGGCCGCGGCACTTCTTGAGCAACCTGAACAACCTCTGGAGCCTTTTCCTCTTCTGCGGCATCTTCTACTTCCACCGCATTCTCAGCGGCTAATTTTGCCTCTTCTATAGCTTTATACTCCGCATCGCTAACCACTTCCGTATGCGGAAGTTCACGCTCAATTTCTGCTAAAAGAGCTTCAATCTTGTCTTTCGGCAAAGCTAAACCCCCAATCGTCAGTGGTCGACCAAAAAAAGTCTTCAACGTTTCCGCATCCTTCTGTCCATTAGAACGGCCTTCAATTAATAACCCCAGGCGTTTCACTAGGACATCAGAAAAACCAAGCTTAGTAGCCTCTGCTAATCGTTGAGCCCAAACAAAAGCACTGACTTTTTCTTTGCCAACACCTTGCACGGGATAAGATTTTGGATCACCTCCCCAAGCG
Source organism: uncultured Gammaproteobacteria bacterium (assembly GCA_964348985.1). Lineage (GTDB taxonomy): Bacteria > Patescibacteriota > Patescibacteriia > UBA9934 > UBA9934 > JAGORL01. The sequence continues at coordinate 5,975 of CAYGEQ010000008.1, forward strand.
ACAATCTGCTCAGCGACGCCCGGAATAAAATCGTGCAGTGGCAAAACCCTGTAACCAAGAATATCTGCAGAAATTAGCTTGGCCTGTTCTTCAGGAATAGCGAAGGCCTGAGTGAGAAGACCAGGAATCTCAGACATTGGCAACTTATCATCCAGTACCTCTTTTACCAGGTCAAAAAACTCCTCAGCCCGTTCTTCTGGTAGTCCGTATTTCTTGGCAACATTCCGGAATGTTAAAATCACTTCTCCGTCCAAGAGAAAGGCTCTAACCGTAGGAATGCTGAAAAGAGAATCAAGACTCATACTCCCCAGTTAAATTCTAGCGAGTATACCGTTCAACTTCCCTAATTTTACGCAGTTTCTCATCAATTGCATCAGCCTTACCCTGCTCCTTCTTCTTAGCGTCCTTAGTGGCGCCGACTACTCGAGCCTGCTGGGCAGCGAGCTCAGTCTCATGAGCCTTCTGCATAGCAGCCAAAGCCTGACGCGAATTTTCTCGTTCCTGTCCAAGCGCGTTGCGAATCTTCTCCTCAAATTTATCAATAGCTGCGGGAGTTGACGTACGTACGATAATTCTAGTTATATCGTTCGGAGTATTTGCACTAGCGGCATCGGCGAAGTGTAGAATATTATCAGGACTTTCCTTAATTACCTGAGACACTCTACCCTCAACAGCATCCGGCACAGAAACAGTGCCAGCATTCACCGCGGCATTATCAACCTTGATATCCTTATAGATCTTATCCGGAGTAATTCCAGATGCCATAAACTGGCTTTCAGCACGAGCGATAGCTGGAATGGAAACAACACTAGTTGAACGGCCCTCGTACAGGTCTTCAATAACCTGATCCTTAGTCTTCTGAGGCAAGGCCTTCGGAAGATCAACATCAGACTCAAAGAGTGCCTGTGTCATCTTGATTCCCTCCGCATTCCTAGTTGTGGACGAGCCGACAGAAACATCAGCTGCCGCCATTAATTCTGTAGTCATCGCTCCATTATTTAGCGCCGAGGTTATAACCTCCTTCTCCTGCTTCTTAGCTACCTTAAAGTACTCTTCAGTAGCAGCGCGCTTAATGGTGTCAGCCTGGATTCCGTTTGCACCCTCGGGAACGGCCTTCTCGCCCATTCTAGACATGTCAATCTTCTTAACGTTGCCACGCTCATCCTTCTGAACCGGTGACTGCATGAGAGCCACGACACCCTTCACAGTCTCTGGTTTTTGCAGACCTTCGGCACTAAAGTGCGAAACGTCCGTAGCGGCGGTTCGAACGTCTTGACCAAGCTCTCCAGAGCGGGCCATATCCATGACGGAAATATTTTTTCCGTCCTTTGTAGTCCGCATGATTTTTCCTTCGAGCTGAGCGCGCAAAGCCGGATCTTCAAAGATCTTAGTCTTGTTCTTAAGCTTGGATGGGTCAAAGTCCTTAGTATCAATAAACTTAGAAGCGATGGGTGCGCCCAGGTTGTTGCCTTTCTCATCAGTGTAATTCTGTACCTTATCGAGGTTTTTACTCATCTCGCCGTACAGCTTATTCTGGTCCGCTTCAGGCAACTTATCCTTATCCGCATACTGCGCCAACAAAGTCTCACCCAACTTGTTATTAACCTTCTTATTAGCCTCCGTCTCAGTATCCCCCTGACTCATCAAGTGCTTAACACGATCCGTTCTAAAGTCAGGATCCATGTAGGCCTTAGCCATGGCAGCGTGCGCCTCTGGTGAATACATGCCCTTCTTAGCTTCCATGAGGTCAGTCTCGACCATTTTCTGGGCGTGGCCCTTGGCTTTGAACTCCTTATCAGCGGCTAGCTGACGTTCGTCGCGACCGTGATGGCCCTTATTTTCCAAACCTCCACCAATACCTGCAAGCTTAGCGCCAATTAGACCGGCGCCAGGCAAGCCAACCGCACCCACCGCTGCGCCCACGCCAGCGATTGATTGACCGACACCCTCTGTAAGAGATTTGGCTCCAAAACGCGAACCAAGCGCCAGATTAGCCCTGGACAAACCCTCAGCTACATACGGACTTGCCTTACCAGTAGCATATCCACCGGCAGCTCTACCAGCTCTAAACGGTAAAGCGACAGATCCGCCCACCACCTTCCTACCCATGCCGTCATTAATGAGGCTCTGGGCCATGCCACCCACTTTTTGAGACTGCTCACCGGCCACCTGCATGCCGACCGTCAGAAGAATCAAAGCGAGCAGCAGGCTGGTTAAGTGGCTGGAATCAAGCGCCGCGACAGAGAAAAGAGTATCGCCTTCAGCTGGAGCCGCATCAAAACCTTCCCCGGCAGCCAAAGAACCACCGGAAGCAGCTGCCAATGAAAGCCAGAGAAAGAAAGTAAGAATCGGGCCCATCATGAGGGCGCCAGTAAATTTACCCCACCAGTTACCAGCAGAATGCTCTGCGCCGTGGAAGATGCCCTTGATGCCCCCTAAGAAAAAGGCTAAAGGTGACATGATAACCAAAACCCACAGGAGAACAATGCGATACAGGAAAGCTAGAGCCAGCAAGAAAAGAATGGCAACAATAGAACCGTAAAGTGGAATCTGTAAAAAGGCTTCAGTGAATTGAATAACCGGAGTAATACCGTTGCCAGAATCTATCTGAGCCTGAATGGCATAAGGATTTAGTGCTCCAAAATCTTGCAGCTGGAAGAGCTGAATAAAGTTACCGGCCGCAATGTCTAACAAGGCGTTCACAAAAGTGAACATGATCACTTGGCTAATATCAATTAATAGCCCACAAATGGTACGGCTGAAGTTCATGAGAACTACCGCTATAAACAGCTGCGGCAACTGTTGCTCCCAGTGCG
>CAYGEQ010000008.1:8890-19251 GCA_964348985.1 uncultured Gammaproteobacteria bacterium
AAGTTCATGAGAACTACCGCTATAAACAGCTGCGGCAACTGTTGCTCCCAGTGCGCGCGGTGGTTACCAACAATGGTAAAAATGGCCACAAAAATCAGGGCCACAATAACGAACATGTTCATTACGTCACGGACCAGTGACCAACCAAGGCCAATAATTGGGCTAGTAGAGAAAGAGTTGTAGTTTAAAATTGGAATGATGATGATTTGAATGATGGCCAACGTCAGTTTACCTAGGGCGTAAACAATATAGTTAATGATTCCCGTGAGCGTGGTTAGGATCAAGTTACCGACCATGAGCGCGACCTCCCCGTCAGTAGCGGCATAAGCTATCTTAGACCCGCCAATCAACGAGAAACCTACAGCAAAAAACAGGAAGCCTAAAGTACTGGCTGCCCGGTGACGAGAAAATAATTGCAATCCTTTCCGCAAGAGCGGGATTATCTCCATAACACAGGAAGTATAACATGAGAAAAAGGGTAATAGAGGGTAATAAAAGGTTATAGAGGGTTGTTGAGAGTGAGTTTTTTTCTTAAATTAATTAACATGCTTATTTCCTTGCCAACCTTTCGCAGAAGTGGCGTGATGTCAGTGCGAATTATGTTCGTAGCTATCGCTAAGTGAAGCTGACACTCAACCTCAACCGCAGATGCCAGGGCCATACTTACAAATCTAGCATATTCTTTCCTAGTATTCCGATATTTTCCCTCTGCAATATTTGAAGCAATCGACACCGACGCTCGTCTGAGTTGGTTCCCTAAGCCATACCGCTCATTCGAAGGAAATCTATCCGCGTGAGCGTAGACCTCTTTCACTATCTCTCGAGCCACTTTCCAAACGACCATATCTTTGTAAAGCATATGTATTCAACCTTTTACAACCCTTTATTATCCTCTATTACCCTTCTTAAGTAATTAGCCCCGACAAAGTTTCCTTCATCGGGGCTTACGTATTCTAAGGAATCACGATTTCCAGCTGACAGCCCGCACTGTGCGGGTCAGCCACGGTTCGCGCAGGAACCGAGACGCCGTTCACGCGGGCGTCTACCGTTCCCTGGACGAGGCCAGGGGGAAACGGCGCCAGGCAGGACCAGCTTTCCGTATTTCCCAGGCCGTAGGCCATGGAGAAGCGGAACCGGTCACCGGAGCTGACATCCAGCTGGCTGTAGCTCACGGAATTCTGTCCGTGGGCCTCGGCCAAGACCGGATCCCAGGGTGTCACTTCACCGGAGTGAAGGGTCCAGGTGCCGGCCACAGTGATCCAGTCGGCGTTGAGGCCGCCGGGCGTGGTCCAACGGAGGGCGAACGCTTCGCCTGCCAACGCCGAATCCCCGTGATCACCCGTGTCCTCTCCTTGGGGCAAGTCAATCCCCGAATCTTCATGGCCTTGCTGTTCATGGTTCACCTCTTCGGTATGGTTGCACTCAATCACGTCTTCCCGGGTCACGCAGTACTGGTCAGTCAGGCAGTTGCCCTGGGCCGTGATGTTGGCTGAGAACTCAGCCGCCGTCACGCGGATGATGTCCCGCCCCCAGAAGCCCATCAGCAAGTACGTGTCCCAGTCCCGGATAGGCATGGCCACGCCCTCGTCCATGACGTAGACGTCACTGTGCCCCTCTTCACTGACGAGCGAACCCGTCCGAAAGCTGGCCCGACCCGCACTCGGGTACTGGCTCAACTCCGCGTCCTGACCGTGGTCGATGTCGTCGAACGAACTGACCCGCACGCCGTAACTAGACAAGAGCGCCGCGGCTCCCGTCTGGCTGACCTCGAACCGCTGACGCGCCGAATCATCCAACTGGCCCAAGAGAAGCCAGCCTTTGCCAGCCGAATCCTTAAGCGCACGCACGCGCCCCTGATCAGACACGCCGGCCGTCGCCACGTAACAGGCGATCTCCTCATGCGAGACGAGCACCACGTCCTCGAAGCTGTAGCCCCGAGACAGAAACGCGGTTTCATTCATGAAGGCGGAGAGGCCGCCGTTCGCGGTCCGCTCATACACGAGCGAAGCGGACGGCGATTTCAGAAACGTGCCCACCGGGTGCCACTTGGCCACCGGCAACTTGGACCGGTACACGTGCCCGCCGGACAGCGAGCACACAGCTGCCGTGGTCAACGGCTCAACCTCAAGCCCGGTGGTCACGTCCACCGCTCGCAGCCTGAAGCCGGCCAAGCTGGCCCCATACACGGCCGACCGCTGGGCGTTCCCAGCGTGTCGACCGTAATGCACGTGATCCCCGCTGGAGGCACCGGTAGTGCCTTCATGGCCCAGCAACTGACCAGCAACCACGGGCGCACCGTTCTCCACGAACACCTCGTTCAAGTGCCCGAGGAGAAGATACGTACCGTCATGGAGGTCCAGGTTCACGTGGCGCCCGAAGTTGCGCGTCCCGTCGTCATGCACGTAAGCCGTGCCGGACGCGGGCGCATGCACCAGGTCATGCCAGCTGTTGGGCGTGTCCAGATCCAGGTCGTACTTGGTGCTCTGGTACCCGTGCGAGTAGGACCCGTTTGCGCCCTGCACACACTTGGTCTCATAACCGGCCGCAAACGGCAGATCAGCCGTGACCTCATCAGTCCCACCGCCGTTGTCGGACGGATGGTCTGCGGTCTCAGGCTCGAGTCCGTTCATGGACCCATAACAGCCCTGAAAGAAGAACGAAACAAGCAAAAACACCGGCTTCTTTGGATCCATTAGATCCTCCTAACAGTTACTGGGGAGATTATTCCACCCCGAACAACGTGGGAGTAATTGCGATGTTCGGGAGAAAGAATCCATCAGGTTTCAGGTGTCAGGTTATGGAGCCTGAACAAAGAAACCATTACGAATTCAGAGTTGGTTAAGGAATAGCTAACTCAATATTTAGACACCAGAGCATTCTTAATATCTCGTCTATATCCGATAATAATCGCTGTTCCTCATCATTAATCAGGTACCCAATTCGTCCCGACAACTGAATCTGAGACTCTAGCTCTTTTGCGGATGCATACGCGATGTTCACAAAATGTGCGTAATCCTTTCTTGTCGCTCGGGCTCTACCCTCTACAACGTTTGAGACAATTGATACAGATGCATTCTGCATCTGTCGAGCGATCCCTCGTAACTCATGTTCCGGATACCTATTCGTGACTCTATAAATATCCTCAACAAACGCTCTCGACTTCTTCTGAACTTCTAATAATTCACGCATGTCCATATTGGATTGGACTCTTTAAGAATTTATTCCATAACCTGACACCTGAAACCTGGTGGGAATTTACGTTGATCGAGAGCGGGAACAAATATCCAACTCCCCAGTAGAATATTTGTTCCCGACAAGTACTTCAGTTCTCCTCTGCTCTCCATGATTCCCTTCCCTTTTGTTCAGTCAGGAAATGACAGATGTTCAGGTGAGTGATGCCAGCTGGCCGGCTGGCGTGGAACGTCCTAAAGCCATTTCACCTTGAAACAAAAAGACGCTCAACGCGCCTTTGGCCAATAGTTGTCGGTGATGACCGACAGCCCAAGCTGCAAATGTAAGGGTCGACCCGTGCGTCGACCCATTTACAACAAAAAAGTCTGCCGGTGATGACCGACAGAGTCTGGGGATAAAAAAGAAAAAGCCCCGAGCAACGGCCAGGGACTATTGCGAGCGCAATCGGAGGGCTACTCTCCGTAGACCCAACCAAGAAAAAACCTATAACTTACCGCGATAATTAGCCACGTTACTAACCAGATGTTCGCCAGTGCCTTCTGTTGCCATGGCGCTTCTGACTTCGTTAGCAACGGCACAATAGAACCCACAGCCACCATGATCATCAGCGGAATGTACCATCGCCAGCCGAGTGGATCTGGCGGAATGTCAACTGGAGTAAACATAAATCACCTCCTATTACAGCAAACAAAATACCCTATCAATAAATTTATTAAAAATGCTCAAATCAATCTTCATTTTTATTAGCTAATATTAACATATTTATCGACTATTTTGGTTGACAAAACCCTATTTTCGTGCTATCATAATATGTTTAAAAGGAGTGTCCATGTCCCCCGAAGTCTTCAACATTGTCGGCTCATTTCTCTCGTTTGGAGTCACGTTCTACGCCTGGCCGAAACAAGTCCTGCAACTGCGCAAGACTCGCTCGGCTCGGTCGCTCTCCCCTGAGCTGTTCTGGCTCACGATTGCGATCAACGTCAACTACGGACTCAAGGGTCTACTGACCGATGACTACTGGTTCATGAGCGCTCAGCTGCTGAACCTCATCGGAGCCAGCAGTGTCCTCGGACACATCCTCTACTACAACCATCTCGACCGGTCGGCATCCGCCCCCGTCGCCCCGCGCCTCTCATAGGTGCGGTTTCTTTTTATTGACAAAAACGTAAAAAATTGATACGTATGATCTAAGGAGGTTCCATGGCTCCGTGTCTCTTTTGCTCCTTCGTCGCGGGAGAAATCCCCTGTCACCGCGTATGGGAAGATGAACACCACCTGGCGTTCCTCACTATCTTCCCGAACACCCCGGGTTTCACTGTGGTGATCCCGAAGGTGCACCGTCCGAGCTACGCATTCGACCTGCCAGCAGAGGAACTGACAGCGCTTGTGATGGCGGCGAAAACCGTCGCTCAACGTATCGATCGCGCGTTCGCTGATGTCGGAAGAACCGCGCTCGTGTTCGAGGGATTCGGCATCGATCATGTCCACGCCAAGCTCATCCCGCTCCACGGGACGCGCATGGAGGAGTGGCGGCCGATTCTCTCCGCCGCGCAGCCGCTCACCGAACAGTACGAAGGCTTCATCACCACTCACGACGGCCCGCGCGCCAGTGATGATGAACTCGCCCGAATTGCTGACCGCATCCGAAACGCATGACCCCCTGGGGGCTGCGTTTTTCCTTATCTAAAACATTGACAATTCTTCTTTTTCTTGAAAGAGTTTTTCAGGGAACACATCATCGGAGGTCCCATGTCCAAACAGGACGACGCAATCGTCGAACGGATTATGGTCGGGATGGGAATTCCCGATCTTCTCGATCGCCTAACGGCACTGCCAGGGAAAGACTTTCAAAGTCTGCTACTACGTGTGATAGCGGAACGCGTCAAGGAGCGTCCGCTAAGCGAAATCGTGCGGGCCGCAGGCCGGGAAGAGTTTTTCGGCCCCAGCTCGCTCGACCAACGCGAGCTACACCGATTCGACGGATTCTTCTTTCGGGTGATCCCGGAGTCGTTCGCGGCCGTCGAGCTGTCGCCCGTCAATCCGCTCGGACTGAATGCGGCGCTCACGCGTGTCAGTCAGAACAACGTGCTGTCGAGCCTGCGGGGAATGGAGGTCGTAGCTGACCCCACCACCGCACTCAGCCTTGAGGCTTCGCGGAGAAGAAAAAAACTCTTCGATGCGAATCCGCGGGACTCCACCCCCGTTGATCTCTGCACCTGCCAGCGAGTGCTCAGGCTCCAGCCGTTCGACAAGGCGCTGGGCTACCTGCAACACTTCGACGTGTTTGCGCTGTGCACCGCGGGACGAGCCATGGCGGGAACCGAGGCGTTCACCATTCAACATGCGCTTCGGCACATCCGGATTCATCTCGACCTCGTGCGCGTCCTGAACCGAGAAGGGTTTGACTGTCGGGATATGACCGTTTACATCTCCGACATTCGCCTCATGGAACAGCTCGTACAGCGGGCATCCGTGGACCGGCCGGCGCTCATGCGATCAGTTCTTGACCCGGCGTTCAAACCATTCGACTTCCTCAAAGTCGCCCTGCCATCGAAGTGTGGTTCGGCAGCTGCGCTAGCTGACGAGTTGAAAACGCAGGAACTCGGAGAGCAAGCCACGTTCTTCTCCGTCCTCGAGAACGAGCTGCTCATGCCCCTTCGCCAGGAATATCCCGAAGTTCAACTCGGGTTCGACCTCGCACGCATGGCAGGGCTCGGATATTACAAGGACTTCTGTTTCCACCTTTACGCTAAAAATAAGGATGGAAGAGAGATCCAGCTCTCGGACGGGGGTACGAGCGACTGGACCCAAAGGCTTCTCGTGAACGGCAAGGAACGACTGCTGACGAGCGGCTTCGGTGCCGAACTTGTCCATAACTCCTTCCGACGCTGAGTCACCAAAGATTCAACGATCAATCCCCGCGCCATCGAAAGATGCTGCGGGGTTCTTCTTTTCTAAGAAACTCCCGATTCTTCAAGGCTAAATGTATTCATCTGCGAATCAAGTACTGCGCGAACGCCCAATGGCAAAGTGATAATGGGATCCGCATGGCCGATATTCGCGTTCAAGAGAATCGGATAATCAGTTGAACGTGTGTAGTACAGCAGCAGCCGCTCTAATTCTTTCTCCTGTTCGGGCGAATAGTTATATGGCCGTCCCACGATAAGTCCTGCAATACGAGAAAAAACACCGAGATTTTCTAAATCCGCAAAAAACGAGTCCAGCTCAGCGATTAATAGCCCCTCACCGAATTGATGACCCTCGGGGATGTCCACGAAAAATATTCCCTTTGCAGGATCCACCCAATACTCTGTACCCGCCAAATGATTAAGCGAGGGAACGCAACCCCCAAAAATCCTTCCTTCCGCTTTTCCTTCTCGCAGCCAGTGATACCCCAACGAAGGAGTAAGGATCCGGGGACGCTCCAGATCCTTCTTCTTTCTCCAATCTAAAATCTCTGTAGTCCATTCTTTTGAAGCTTCAATGTCGCCCATCGGAATACCGTCTGCCAATGCCCTATTAAATGAATCCAGCGTAAAAGGCAGAGGCGCAGGATATTCTCCAAACTGGGTCATCAGACACGGCCCGTAAAATGTGCGCAGTCCGGCTTTTGCGGCAAACGCATAGTGAAGGACAGTAATATCTGAGTAGCCTACAAATATTTTCGGATTTTTCTTAATCAAATTATAATCAAGATGTCCCAGTAACTGATTTGAGTGGTTGCCTCCAATCGTACAAAGAATTGCGGAAACTTCGGGATCCAAAAATAACTCATGAATATCCGCAACGCGCTTTTCAGGATCAGCAGAGACATAACCGCTATTTTCTAGAGCATGCGTTGCAAATTTTACCTTATAACCAAGTTGCTTCAAGAATCGCTCTCCCTGCTCTACGCGATGAGGAAAAAATTGAGCGTTACCAGCGGAAGGGGCAATAATACCGATCGTCGATCCGGGCACGAGTTTCCGGGCATTATGAAATTCTAACGTAGAGAGAGAAACCATAATTACGGGAGTCGTTTTACAATAGAAATAAAACATCCTGGACGGATCTCAATACTCCCAGAGGGAGTGATATATTGCAGAAAATATCTTTCGAGTTCTTCAATGATCTCAGGAAGAAGTGGCGAATCATTAAAATAAGACTCTAAGTGAAAGTTCATAAACGTTTCCATCGCTTCACCCAGGTTCGCGTACACAATCTTCTCGCCAACAAGATGCTCCTCTTTGAAATTCACCAGCCCTTCTTCTGACAACTTCCTAAAGGTAGAGCTCACCAGCTGTTGAGATGGGCTCTGGTGCTCAGTGTCGGCAAAAATCGGAAACACTTTCTTCCACTGACGCATAAGTATGCGCTGCTCATCAGAGCAGGAATCGAAATGGATGAGAAAAAAGTCAGCCCCAGGAGCAAGATTTGTTGTGAAAAACTTTCTCAACACGCCTTCAACGTAGCGCTCTCCCTCTTCCATCCCCATGACGCTCAGAACCTGGTGAACCGAATGGGAAAAACTCCAAAGGCTAAAAACGATATCATACCTACCATCAGCCTTTTCGAGAAAATGAAGAGAGTCATCTTGAAAGTACCGCAATTCTGGATGCATCGAAAAACGCCGCTCACTTGCCCCCAACATCTGATTACTCAAATCAACAAGCTGAACCGAGGATACCCTGCCGGCAAGTTCCGCCAATGCAATATCCGTAGCCCTTCCTGGTCCGCATCCCAACTCCAATACCCGCAAATCGTGATCGGGTTTTACCTGCGTCAGGAACTCGCGGAATATCCCAAGATCCGTCTTTCCATCAAAGACATATTCCTTGAGGAGTTTGTCATAATAATCTGGAGCAACATATTCCTCGACAGTGGTTCTCACCCGAAGCCATGGATACTTCTGTTTTAGGCTATCGTCCAACATAAAACTATTTTTGAATGACCGTAAAAATATTCATGCCACGATTCGCAACTTCAGGACGCATGTTATGGCGCATTTCAAGTTCAAATACCTTGTCGAAGAATTCCGTATTCTCGAGCGCCTGGGAGACGCGACTCTTCTTTGCGTTTGACGGATCAAAGTCTTCGGGGCCGGGCTGGATGAACACGGGAACGCCGTATGTACCCACTACCTTAAAACCCGCAGCGCTAAATGTTTTCTCCATTGATTCTTTTGAAAAGACGCCCAATTCGGGCACGTGTGGCGCCCACTTCACCTTCATCTGGCTATCAAGCCGCTCAAGTTCCTCGGCCGGTGCGACGTAATTATTAATCTTTGAAGCGATGGCATTGTAATACCCGTGGCCCATGATTAAAAGCACGCCGTCTTTCCTGAGGATCCTATACAACTCTGCTGCAGCCTTCTCTGGGGCTTCAATGAAGCTGATAGGGCTATAGATGCTGACTGCGTGGTCGATCGAATCGCTCTCGATTGCCCGCATATCCGTAAGATCTCCTTGCACGAGCCGGACACGGTTCTGAATTCCGCCCTTTTCAATGTTCCTTTGCGCTTGAGCCAGCATGTCCTCTGACAAGTCGTAAACAACAAATTTTGATTTATAAATATCACTCAATTCTTTTACCCAACGGCCTGTGCCGCCACCCGCATCCAAGATGGTCTTATCTTCACCAAGGTCTACAGGGATATGTTTTTGGATGATGGCCTTGATCAACGCATCAGACAATTTCCAGAATGCCAAACCGTTCGCCTGGTCAACGTTCTGCGCGTATGGTTCGAAAAATGCTTTGAATGACTGTTTGTCCATAATATATTTAAGGATACGTTTTAGTTCCTTTGAGACGCGGGTAGAGACTTACGTCGCGGATATGCGGTTTCGCCAAAACCCAGACTAAGAAGCGCTCTATACCAAGTCCGAACCCCGATGTTGTCCGATATCCAGGGAGTGCACGTAAGTCAATGTACCACTGATAGGAATGCGGAGAAATATCATTTTGCCGCCTAAGAGATTCAAGAATCTCTTCCGACGTATCCTGCCGCTGTCCACAGCCCACCACTTCCCCACCAAATGCCCCTGGGATCAGCGGAGGAAATATTAGATCTGCATTTTCAACTTTTCCCGGATGTTCGGTAGAAGGCTTTTGGTAAAAAGGAACTCGATCGCGATCATAATGCGTAATCCAAAACGGCGTCTTAAAACCGAGCTTCTCGCTTAAAGCAATTTCTCCTATTGAAGTGATATCGCGCCCGTGAGGGGGAACACGAACGAATTCTCTGGTTTTTTCATCTGCCATGAGTACCTCTATGGCCCGATCAAATGTAATGCGGGGAAATTTGTCACATGACACAGTGGCCTCAATTGCATTCAGGGATGCCTGAGGGTCAGCACTTATGGTTTCAAGGATCGGACGCATAGCGGCAACGGTCTCACAGAGACGACGGACATATTCCTCCGCGACACTCATCGCATCCTCCAACGTCCCCACCAATTCACATTCGCAGTGATAAAACTGGTTCAAATGACGAGCGTCAGGATCTTCTCCGCGCATTGATGGAAGGTAACAATAAACCATGCTCGGTGCCTGGAAAAGGAGTGGCTCGAAACCAAATTGAGATGAGTCGACAAGATGCGTAGTCAGACCACCAAACTCGATCGTAATCGCCTCAGAATCTGATCCTGGCCCCATTGGAGAAGAGACGCTCGGAGTTAACATAAAAAGATCGACATTCTTTGCCGATCTTTCTGAAGAAAAATAATGGTGAGAAATCTGTTGAATGTAGTGGCGGAAGGAAACAAGAGCGTCAAAATAGCGATGTTTCGTTAAATCCGCAACGTAAGTCTCTGGATTATATACAGGAGTGACAAATTCAGTAGGAGATCTCTGCTCAAAACGAGCATTATCTTTCACGATCTGGTCGGAAATGTGAGACGGTATTCTCAACATACATTATTTACAGCCTATGCTCACTAGCGCTCACTGTCAATAAAAACCCTTTTTCGAGTTCTTGTGGATAAAAAGTTATTTTCCTTAAAACATGCCCGATTTTTGGGCTTTTTCAATGAGTTTTGTTGACAAAACCCACTTTTTCTGCTAGCTTTAGCCTACCAGCTGGGCACAATGCCTAGCGCGGAAATGGGCTTAGCCCAGGGAGAAGCCATGAACCTCAAGCACTTCGGGGGGCTCATGGCCCTCCTGTTCCTGACCGCCTGTGACGGCGACGA
>CAYGEQ010000009.1:0-3774 GCA_964348985.1 uncultured Gammaproteobacteria bacterium
CGGCGGCGGACTCAGCTTCGTGAAGACCCATCCAGAGTCAGCGGTGCTAGAAGCGGTGGCGGAGGAGATTCGGGCGGGGTTAAAGGCTTAAAAATTGGCGAACCTTAGGTAGAGAATTAGGATTGACCAGCGGCTACTTTTTCCGGTAAGGTACAAGGTGATATGAAGCTCTTAGTCACTGGAGGTGCTGGATTTATTGGCTCGAACTTTGTTCGTCATGTTTTACGTGAGCGCCGGTTTGTGGAAGTGTTGAACTTTGACCTCCTGACTTACGCGGGAAATCCGGAGAACTTGAGCGATGTTGAGAGTGACCCACGTTATAAGTTTGTGCAGGGGGATATTGCGAACCCTGGGTTTGTCGATAAGATTTTTGAGGATTTCAAACCAGACGCCATTGTAAACTTTGCGGCTGAGACGCATGTCGACAGGTCAATCCACGGTGGAGCTACTGACTTTGTGCGGACTAATGTCCAGGGCGTGCTGGTTTTGCTGGAAGCCGTGAAGAAACATAAGACGAAGGCCTACGTGCAGATTTCTACAGACGAGGTCTACGGTGCACTTGACCTTGATTCCGGTTTCCCCAAAGTTGAAACTGATACCTTTGAGCCAAACTCTCCTTACTCAGCCAGTAAAGCTGGTGGTGATCTACTTTGTCGCGCCTATCACCAGACGTACGGTCTGCCGGTGATTGTTACGCATGCCGCTAACAACTACGGCCCGTACCATTTCCCGGAAAAAGTGATTCCGTTTTTTATTACGCGCGGCATGAAGAATGAGAAGTTGCCACTTTACGGTGATGGCAAGTACGTTCGTGATTGGTTGCATGTAGAGGACCACTGTTCGGCCATTTTGGCCGTTCTTGAGCGCGGTAAGTTTGGCGGTGTGTATAATATTGGCGCTGATAATGAATGGGCGAACATTGATTTGGCTAAAATGATTTTACGCATTCTTGGCAAGCCAGAAGATTTGTTAGCCTTTGTCACTGACCGCCCCGCGCATGACCGTCGCTACTCGTTGTCCAGTGAGAAACTGCGACGCGAGCTTAGCTGGAAGCCTAAGTATGGACATGACATGTTTGAGCAGGGCATGAAGGAAACCGTTGAATGGTTCTTGGCGCATCAAGAATGGGCAGAACGTGCAGTGGTCAGATCAAAAGGCGTAAATGAACATATCAAAGTATGAAAATTCTAATCTTCGGTCAGGGTTTTTTGGGCGAGCGCGCTAAGGGAGCTTGGGGTGATGAAGCTGTCTTATCTGACAAGCGCATTTCAAGCCGTGAGGACGCACTGGCAGAGATTCTAGCCCACCAGCCTGACGCAGTGCTTAACGCTATAGGTGTGACCGGGAAGCCTAACGTGGACTGGTGTGACTTGCCAGAAAACCGCCTAGCCACTATTCACGGCAACACATTTATCCCTATCGCTATTGCCGAGGCCTGTCAGGAAGCTGGTGTGTACTTATTGCACATGGGTTCAGGTTGTATTTATTACGGAGATTCTCCGCACCCAGACAAAGCGTGGCGTGAGAATGACCACGGTAACCCTGAGCCAGTCTATTCACGTTCTAAGTTGGCTACAGACTTAGTGTTGTCCACTCTTCCAAACATTGGGATTGGCCGTGTCCGCATGCCCATTGACCATATTCCTGGCTCTAGAAACTTGATCGATAAACTTTCTAAGTACCCAAAGATTATTGATGTCGAGAACTCCGTCACCGTAATTGACGACATGTTGGATGTCTTTTATCAGTTGATGTCTAAAAAGGCTCCCGGTATTTTCCACGTTACTAACCCTGGTACCATGAAGCACCGTGACTTGATGGCGCTGTACACCGAGCTCGTAAACCCAGCGCATACCAATGAATGGATTACGGCTGAGGAACTTGTCACCACCGGTTTGGCTACTAAGTTGCGTTCCAATAATTTCTTAGCCTCAGAACGCTTGGCCGAATACGGAATAACCATGAGGCCAGTAGCTGTGGCCCTACGGGATACCATGGAAAAATACGCCGCTAATGTGAAGGTTGTTTAGAAGGTTAAAAGAAAAACCCCACCGCGCAGAACGCGGTGGGGTTTTTCGGTCACAGCACTACGCTACAGGCCTCATTTTTATTACTGACAGGTGCCGGTTAGCGTTTGAGATGAGGTAATTTTTAAAGTAACCTCCCGCATCCGACACCCGTCGGATTTAGGAGCGAAAGATGACCCGTACTTTCTCTGAGTTCGAAGATTTCAAGGGATACCTGCTCGAGCGCGCCGGTATCAACGCGCTCGTGGTCGAGCCGTGCCCGCTCAGCGAGTGCAAGGGCTGGGAAGTGAGCAGTGATCACGTTGGGCGGCCTGACGGGAAGTTCTTCCAGCTCGTCGGTCGGCGCGTCCGTGCGGCGAATGGTCGGGAGGAGTCTTTTTGGTTCCAGCCCATGATCGTCGAGGTGGACACCGGCTACGTCGGCCTCGTGTTCGCCAAGTCGGAGGGTAAGCTGCTCGTTCGGGTGAAGGGTGAACCCGGCAACAAGGGGGTCGAGATCGATGGCCAGGACACCCACGTCCTCGTCTCGCCGCCCCTGCAGTTCAGCCGGTCGAACCTCAACCTCAACGACCGGGTTCTCAGGGGCGAGATCACCGATCGCGCCCCGATCCCGCTCGCGCACCTGCACAACGACGCGCGCTTCCCGCACCAGTCCGCAGACGCGAAGGAAGACGGCGGTCGGTTCGCGGGGAAGGTCAACACCTACGACCTCATCATCGTGCCGAACCTCGAGGTGCTCGAGGCTGACATCCAGGCGGACAAGCAACGCGACGATTTTGCGTGGGTCAGCCTGCAGCTCTTCGCGGAGCTCGGCCGGCAGGGTCTCCTGAACGGCCACCTGCGTTCCGTCGCGTCCACGCTCGTCGAGTAGGGGATACAGAAGCATTGCATTCGACCGGCAACCCACATGGGGAGCCGGTCGCTTTTTTTTGCCCGCCAGGCTTTGGCTTTGACCAATCAACCCATTCTTTGCTAATGTTCCCCGTGATATGAAAGCACTTTTGACAGCTGGGGGACGCGCTACCCGTTTGCGTCCAATCACGTGGACATTGAACAAACACCTTATCCCGTTGGCGAACAAGCCCATGCTTGGGTATGCCATCGAGAAACTTGTCGATGCCGGCATTACGGAGATTGGTATTAACGTGAACGCGGGAGATACGGAAATTGCCGCAGCTTTTGGCGATGGTTCAAAATTCGGGGCGAAACTTTCGTATCTGGAACAGCCAGGCGGACCGCTTGGTATTGCCCATGCCGTGAATGCACAGCAGGCGTTTTTGGGCGATGAACCATTTATCTTTTTCTTGGGCGATAACATTGTACTCGGCAGCTTGAAACGGTTCGTTGATAAGTTTGAAGCCGAAAAGTTGAATTGTCTCCTGGCGCTTTCTCGCGTGAAGAACCCAAACCGTTTTGGCGTTCCTGTTTTTAACGAAGCCGGAAAAATTACGAGCGTAGAAGAAAAGCCGGCTAACCCAAAGAGCCAGTACGCCGTGACGGGTATTTACGTGTATGACAAGAGTTTCTTTGAAGCCTTCAAGCACATCCAGCCATCACCCCGTGGCGAGTTTGAAATTTCTGACATTCACACCTGGCTCTTGCAGAACAACTACAACGTTGGCCATGAAGAAATTACCGGTTGGTGGAAGGACACGGGTAACCCAGAAGACTTGCTGGAGGGCAATGCACTTTTCTTGAACGAGTTACCAGTTGAAAAGGTCATCATGCAGGGCGAAGTCATGGACGG
>CAYGEQ010000009.1:3874-9419 GCA_964348985.1 uncultured Gammaproteobacteria bacterium
GTTCCCAACCCGCCACCTCTAGACCCTTCCTGGCGTCAGGGTCTGGGATTTCCTCAGAGCCCCTTCCTACATAGAAGAATCAGGTCTGGGCCTTCTCGATTACCACCGCACAATCAGTTTCACGATCTTGAAATACAGTTCCATGATCGGGTTTGCGAACTTGGTGACGATGGGGGATTCCATCGACGACTCCTGGAAAAGAATCGAGCCGACGCAATTAGCTAAAATAGTTTTATCAGAAATTTGACGCATGGCCTGCGTCTTTTTTCGTTTACCAAGCCAGAGTTTCCAAGTAGAAGGTTTAATCCAGTACTTGAGGACTTTTACACGTTCACCTGCCCAGCCGCCTTTAAAAGAGAAGACCCAGAGGCCAAGTTCAAGCGGTATCAAGATGGGAAGAATGAGGAGGAGCGTTGGCCACTTGAAGAACATGAGGAGCACGCCGTACCGGTTTCGTTCCATCCAGAAGTACTTGCTGATTGAGCGGGAGAATTCGTATTTGTGATAAAAAACAGAGTCCATTACGCACACCACGCGGCGGTTGGTAATGCGAGCGCGCAAAGAGAACTCTAAGTCTTCGTGATACAAGAAAAAGTCATGATCCCAACTGCCAATTTCTTGGAGTAGCTTAGTAGAGATAATAAAAGCTGCCCCGGAGGCATACGGGATATCACGAACATTTGGGTAATTGAGCTCGGTCACCGGCTTGCGGTAATCACCGCAGTAGCCAAAGCCTAAATAATGGAACATGTTGCCGGTAGAATTCACCAGATGCTTGTCCGGGTCGAGCAACATGAGGGACTGCGCGATGCCGATGTTTGGGTCAGCTTCCATGGCCTCGGCCAGCGCGGTGATTGAATGAGGCGCTAGAGAGCCGTCATTGTTATGAAAGAAAACGTAATCAAAACCGTTGGCAATTGCCCAATCTACGCCTTTATTATTTCCGCCAGCAAAGCCCAAGTTTTCGCTCTGCGCAAGCAGGGTAGAATGTGGAATCTCATTACCGCTCAGCGGCATGACATGCTCATTTAAGTAGGGGACACTCGGTCCATGAACGGGGTGCGGATTGTCTACGATGACAAATTCGATCAGCTCTTTGGGGTAGTCTAGCTTTTTCAAAGACTCAACTACGTCCGTAATGTACGGCTCGCAATGAAAAGAGAGATAAACAATCGCTACTTTTTTACTTGGCATAGTTACGGTGTTTGAATAGCCACTTAGCTAAATAGCGGAGCCAGCTGGCGCCATGAATGCGGGCCAGTTTATTTTTAATCACGGCCGAAAAAATGCCCGGCACTTTAGCGCTTTCACGTTCGTGCACATGAACAATTTCAATATCATGTACGTAATGTACTTGCCAACCTTTCTCCCACATTGACCGACACCAGTCGCAGTCTTCTAGGTACATGAAATAGCGATCATCAAACCAGCCAACTTCCTGGATGGCTTCGCCTCTGACGAAGAGGGCGGCCCCCAGCACCCAGTCAACTGGTCTAGTAGAGGCGTGATCAAAGTCCACCATCTGCAGTTTGGCTACTAAGCTTTTAATCAGTGGCAGTGTTTGTTGCAGTCTGGTTTGTTTGAATGGTTTGACTAGTAGTGACGGCAGATCAAAGCGATAGCAAGAATACTGTAGGCGACCATCTGGATAAATTAACTTCGGGCCGCAAATTCCGACCAGCGGGTGAGCGTCCATGTAGGCCGCTAATCGCTCAATCACGTGGGCGCCTGGCTGGATGTCAGTGTCACGGTTGAGGGCAAAATAATACTTGGCCGGGTAGGCTTTGAAACCCAGGGTATTGCCTTTGCCAAAACCTACATTCCCGCCGGCGTCTAGATAGCGCACGCTAGGTAGGGTTTGCAGGAGAGCTTCTTTCAGGCCATCAACGTTGTCTGAATTATCAACCACGACTATCTCTACTTTTAAGGTTGAATTTTTAAGATCAGTAATAACCGCCGCGGCTGCGCGGAGGATATCGGCTTTCATTTTATAATTGACAAAGACTACCGTGACATCCGTCATATATCTCACTTTACCTTACTGCACTAAGCGTCGGCGTTCAAGGGCGGGGGAACCGTCTATATTTTTTAGGATAAAGAGATTTTTAGCAGTCTTATCTAGCCACATGTCCAGAATCTGGTCTTTCGAATCTAGGAGCAGAGTAGAGACTCGATTATTAAAGGCTTCCCGATCAATGGCGGTCACCGTCGAATTAGTGCCGACTAATAGAGCTTGCCCGCTAGGGTGCCAGGCGAGCGAGGTGATGAGATTGCTTTGTCTGGCGAAGAAAGTTTTGACGTCATTAACAGCGTCATAGCCGTTGACTTCTATGCCGTCAGACCAGGCTAAGAGATGCAGATCGGCCTGCCAGTTTAAGATAGTAGCCGGAACATCCATGGAGATGGCTTGTCCGCCAGATAGGGGAACCACAGTTAGTAACTGACGCTCGTCTTTTAGAATGACGAATTCTTCATCTGCAGCTACCACGGAATAAGTGCTAATTGGCAGGAGGGCAATAACCGGTTTGTCGATACTCCTGGTCAGTCTAACTTCAATATTTTTGCCGTTGTTGAGCAGAGTGACTGGAGAGTTGAGGACGGCTTGCGCTAGCGTGTTGCCGGTGACTGGTTCGCCGGTGAGGGTATATCCGCGGTAAACTTCTGGGCCGGCATTAATGACGAACATGCCTGCCAGTTCATTGTAGACAACCGAGTACGGCGTTTGTGTGGCGGGTAAGGTACCTAGGTTTCTAGCGAATCTAGTCAGACTGTCATAGAGCGTGACGGTGACTGTTTCTGGTTCTGGATCCACTAGAAGCAGATAGCGCCCATTGGTTGAATGGGCACTGATGGCGTCGGTCCCAAAGCTGGCCAGTTTTTCGGCGGCAGTATCAGCGTAAAGAATGGTGGACACGTAGGTAGTGCGGCCGGCCGTGACCGGTACGGTTTGTTCCCAGGGAAGATAGCCGGGTTTTTCAAATCTGATTTTAGTGTCATGCGGTAGAACGTTCTGGATGACGGTTGGGGTTTTTTCCGGGTCCTTTTTGCCGTCAATAAAAACTGTTACTCCCCGGGGGGAGGTGTTAGTAGCTAAGGCTCCAGTTTCTAGCACGCGATAATTATTAAGACTAATGCGGTAGCCAGCCGTGTAGAGCACAACTAAAGGTGCTGAGACTAGAAAAGCTCCCGCAAAGAAGAAAAAGAGGATTTGGCGAGTTGTTTTACGCATAGTGATATGGTAGCATGGCTCAGAAATCTATGAGAATTGTTCCACCTGTATTCCCTAAGTCGTTTAAGGCGCTTATCTTAGTAGTAGGTACGGCGGCGGTCTTTTCCGGCGGTTTTATTGCTGGCCGGGTACCGCTGACTACTAGTCAGCTCTTAGCTAAAGAGGGTGTAGATAATTTGGGGGCTTTACCGCCTTTTCCGGTCAAGGACGTAGACTTTAACATGTTTTGGGACGTTTGGCAGTTGGCCAAGGCCCAGTATGTAGACCAGCCAGTTTCTGACCAAGAATTATTTTACGGTGCCTTGGAGGGCTTGGTTTATGGTTTGGGTGATCACTATTCAAACTACTTTAATCCAGAGAACGCTCGGGCGTTTAATGACGAGCTGGACGGCACGTTCTTTGGAATAGGCGCCCAGATAGGCTTAGATGAGGAAGGCTTAATTACGGTGATTGCACCTTTGCCTGAAACGCCGGCTGAAAAAGCTGGGATCATGTCTGGTGATAGGATCCTGTCTATTGATTTGATTGACACTGCTGGCATGTCAGTGGATGAAGCGGTTAAACGTATTCGTGGAGAAAAGGGTACGGTGGTCAAGCTCATGATTTTACCTAAGGGTTCTAAAGAGCCGAAGACGGTGGACATTACTCGGGATGAAATTTCTGTGAAGAGTGTGACTTGGCAGATGCGTGAAGATGGCTTGGCAGTGATTACCATCACCATTTTCAATGAAGAGACTTCTAAGTTGTTTGCGGCAGGGGTGACGGATGTATTAAAGAAAAACCCTAAGGGACTAATAGTTGATTTGCGTAATAACCCAGGCGGTTTGCTAGACTCGGCTATAAACTTGTCAGGTTATTGGATGGACGGTAAGACAGCCGTCATGGAAGAGGTTCGTGGTCAGCGTTCAGAGAGTAAGGCACGGGGTAACAACTTACTTGCTCAGATGCCGACGGTCGTACTAGTGAACGGTGGCTCGGCCTCAGCCTCAGAGATTTTGGCCGGTGCTCTTCAGGATTATCACTTCGCTACCTTGGTTGGGGAAAAGACTTTCGGAAAAGGTTCAGTGCAGGAGTACCATGACTTACCAGATGGTAGCGCGGTTAAGATTACAGTGGCGCGTTGGCTGACTCCGCTCGGGCGTTCAATTGATAAAGAAGGTATCGTTCCAGATAATATAGTGACCTATACAGTGGAAGATTTACATGCAGACCGAGACCCCCAGCTTCAAAAGGCGGTCGATCTCCTCACGAAATAAGCCTGGAGGAGGCAAGCACCGAACCGAAGTCTCCGCCGGAGGCCTAGTTTTTAAGCGTACTAAAGATGGGGTGGTATTTGCCATGGTCGTTGATTCCTACGGTAAGTGGGCTTTTCCTAAGGGCCATGTGAAGCCGGACGAGAGATACCGAGAGGCGGCTGTTCGTGAGATTAGAGAAGAGATGGGGCTATCCCGCCTGCGCACTATTTCTAGACTAGACACTATTGATATTTGGTTCCGCGATCGGTTTGTACACAAGGGCTCGCTTATCCATAAGTATATTCACTATTTTTTGTTCGAAGCTCATCCGGACGCCATCCTGATTAAGCCAGCGCCTAAGGACGAGGGGGAGACCATTAAGGACGTAGCCTGGGTTCCAGCCGGGGAATTGCTCCAGCGTTCCAGTTATAAGGATATGCTTGGTATAATTAAGAAGGCTTTACGCCTATGCTCGTCACCCTCTTGGAAAACGTCGCGTCGCTTGGCGCCGAAGGTCAAGCAGTAGAAGTCCCGGAAGGGTACGCTACCCATTTTTTGTTTCCCCAGCATCTGGCCGTTTTAGAAACTCACAAGCCGGAAGAAGTAGCAAAGGCTAAAGCACCCTCTAAAGAGGAACTTGAAGAAGAAAAGTTAGCAGCTGAGGTAGATGGTCAGGAGGTAGTCATCCAAGTAAAAGGAGTAAAGGGCAAGCCTAAGACGGCGGTTACGGCCACAGAGATTAGAAAGGGACTAAAAGACCTTGGGTACTCAGTAGAAAAAAGTGCCATCAAAACCTCTCCGCTGACTACGTTCGGCTCAGTAGACATCCCTGTGGAGTTCTCCTCTGGCTTTGAAGCTCAAATAAAAGTTACCCTAGAGCCGACCTAACAAGGCCGGCTCTTCATTTTATGCAACATTCGTACTTGTTTATAGTGGGCGGTGTCATGAGCGGTGTCGGTAAGGGGACGTCTAGTGCCGCGCTCGCTCTTACCTTGAAGGCTAAGGGTTACAAGGTGACCATGATGAAGATTGATCCGTATGTGAACGTGGACGCGGGCACCATGAATCCGCTTGAGCACGG
>CAYGEQ010000009.1:9519-18969 GCA_964348985.1 uncultured Gammaproteobacteria bacterium
GGAACGGTGGGCGAGTACCAGAACATTTTATTCCTTGAGGCCGCGCGCATGATGCAGGGGGAGCTTGGCCGTGACCGGGTGCAGTTTGTGCTAGTCAGCTATTTGCCAGTGCCCAAGTCTATTGGCGAGATGAAAACTAAGCCCACGCAATACGCGGTGCGTGAGCTAAACAGTACGGGTATTTTGCCCAATTTTATCGTGGGCCGTTCGGAACTACCTATCGACAAGCCACGCAAAGAGAAGATCGCTCAGTTTTGTTCGGTGCCGTGGGAGCACATTATTTCCGCTCCAGACGTGAAGAGTATTTATGACATCCCAGATATTTTTGAAGGCCAGGAGTTTGCGGCTAAGATTCTGCATAGTTTGGGCCTGATGCCGCACGGCAATAAACTTGAAGAATGGAATGCCTTTACGGCTAAGATTCGTTCGGCCCAAAAAGAAATTCGCATCGGCGTGGTTGGTAAGTACTTCTCGACGGGTGATTTTGTGCTGTCAGATGTTTATCTGTCGGTGCTCGAAGCAATCAAGCATGCTGGGGCAGCTGTTGGCGTTAAACCGGTGATTGAATGGCTTAATGCGGAAGAGTTTGATCAGTATCCAGAAAACCTCGAATCTTTGCGAGATCTCCAGGCGATTGTTGTCCCTGGCGGGTTCGGTTCGAGAGGAATAGAGGGTAAGATTAAAGTTATCGAGTTCGCTCGAAAGAACAAGATCCCTTACCTGGGCCTTTGCTATGGCCTGCAGTTGGCAGTCATCGAATATGCTCGGAACGTCCTCGGCTGGGCTGACGCGAATACGACCGAGATCGACAAATTAACGACACACCCGGTTATTGATTTCCTGCCGGGACAGGATGAAAACGTTGAGAAGGGGAAGTACGGCGGTACACTCCGTTTAGGTTCTTACGACTGTTTATTGACGCCCGGTACGAAGTCGCTCGAAGCGTATGGACGCTCGACTATTTCCGAGCGCCATCGTCACCGCTATGAATTCAATAACACCTTCCGCGCTGAGCTTGAACAAGCCGGTCTAATTATTGCCGGCACTTCACCAGATGGCTCACTTGTAGAAATGATTGAGCACAAAGATCATCCGTTTTTTGTCGGCGTCCAGTTCCACCCCGAATTCCAAAGCCGCCCACTCGCACCGCATCCGCTCTTTGTGGCGCTCCTGAGCGGGCGGGAATAATATCGTGACTCGGCTGGAGTCGGATTACCTCCTAACAGCCTCGTCCCGATATTATTCCCGCCCTAAAAAAAAACGAGCCGCTAGGGCTCGTTTTTGTTTGTTTGAGTTTAGACAACGGACACGTAAGTGCGGAGCTTGAGAGCACCCACGAAGTTCGGGGACTGCTTCTTCATGAACTTTACTACGCCGTCCTTCATGGCGTAGATAGTGTAGTCAGTGCCGACTTTCACGTTCTTGCCAGGATGAATCTTGGTGCCGCGCTGGCGGATCAAAATTTCGCCGGTTTTGACGGTGGTGCCGTCAGAACGCTTAACGCCCAACTGTTTGGGTTGCGAATCTCGGCCGTTTCTGGTAGAACCTTGGGCTAGTTTATGTGCCATAGATAGTAAATACGAATGGCAGAAGATTACGTGAATCGCTAGAATTAGTCAAGTAATTGGGGTGTATAATAAATTAGCTATGCGCGAAGCTGTAGAAAAGGCCCTGGAGGGGGTGTCTCAAGCCCTTAAAATCCACGCCGGGGGCATAGAATTAGTTGAGTGCGATGAGGTTTCCGGAGTGGTTAAAGTCCGTTTTACGGGCATGTGCGCTTCTTGTATGCTTCAGGCAGTCACTTTGAAAGACGGTGTGTCTGTTATGTTATATGAGTCAGTTCCGGCTATTAAACAAGTGATTCAGGTTACTTAATACATGCGTTCATTATTTCCACTGGCTGACAAGGGCGGGGAACGATTGCTGAGCATCGGTTTTTTTCGTTTGGTGCCGTCAGTGTCTTTGTTCTTGATAGTCGTGCAAATTGGGTTAATTTCATGGCGCATTGTGCCGGCCATTTATGGCCAGACGGCTGTGCCGCTTCACTACAACATTCACTTTGGGGTTGATACTATTGGTGATTGGTGGCGCATTTACACTGTGCCTACTCTAGCCCTATGTATCCTCTTGATTAACATGGGCTTGGCTCAGTTTTTCTTTGTTCGTGATCGGGCCTTGGCCTACATGGCCGGCGGGGCAACCTTGGTTTTGGAAGCTATTTTATTTGTAGCTTCTTTGTTCATTATCCTCCTCAATCTTTCTTATGGTTGATTCTTTCGCCATCAGCAAAATTCTTTTGCTGTCCACGTTATCCTTCGTGGTGGCTATCGCTTGGACACCGGCCCTGACGCATTTTTTGTACAAATACCGGTTAGGCAAGAGTATCCGGAGTGCAGTTAAGGCTCCCATGTTCGCCGAGCTGCATAAGAAAAAAGCGGGCGTGCCAACTATGGGCGGCATGCTCATGTGGGGCACGGCCTTGGCTATTGCCATGTTTTTTGCGGTTTACGCCCTGCTGTTTCCTGGCAGTAGTTTGG
The DNA here is from genome assembly GCA_964348985.1 of uncultured Gammaproteobacteria bacterium. GTDB lineage: Bacteria > Patescibacteriota > Patescibacteriia > UBA9934 > UBA9934 > JAGORL01. Next base: position 12,057 of record CAYGEQ010000009.1, read on the forward strand.
CTTCGCTTAACTTTTTGACTAGGTCACAGACTTGGTTGCCGTTGGCTGTTTTAGTGGCCGCTGGGTTAGTGGGTATAGTCGACGATTTGTTTAACATCTTGAAGATTGGCCCTGATGGGGGTGGTATTAGATTTCGTGAACGCATTGTTTTGTACACCATCATTGCCGGTATAGGTGCTTGGTGGTTCTACTTTAAGCTTGGTTTTGACGCGCTGCATATTCCCTTCATGGGCGATGTCTCCATGGGACCTTGGTACATCTTGCTGTTTATCCTGGTTATCGTTTCTACTTCTTTTTCAGTGAATCAAACGGACGGCCTGGATGGCTTGGCTGGTGGGACTTTGGCGTCAGCTTTTGCGGCTTACGCGATCATTGCTTTGTTGCAGGGTAAGATTGAACTAGCGGCTCTCTGTGCGGTGATTGTGGGGGCTACTCTGGCCTTTCTGTGGTTTAACATTTATCCAGCGCGTTTCATCATGGGCGACACCGGGGCCATGAGTTTGGGCGTGACGTTAGGGGTCATGGCTATGTTAACTAATACGGTGGTTCTTTTGCCCATCATTGGCATTGTGTTTGTGGTTGAGGCACTGACTACGTTGATCCAGATCTTCTCGAAAAAAGTATTTCATCGGAAAGTATTTTTAATTGCCCCCGTTCATCATCACTTTGAAGCTAAGGGCTGGCCTGAGCCAAAAGTAGTGATGCGTTTTTGGGTTATCTCTTGGATTGGGGCTGGCCTAGGCTTGATTCTGGCTCTGCTTGATCCAAGTTTTTTCCTTTAGCCTATGTCTGACCGGACGTTCCTGGTGTTACTGTCCGGTTTAGTCCTGTTTGGCTTGGCTATGTTAGCTTCAGCTTCTTGGCCCATGGGTTTTGATAAATTTGATGACGGTTATTATTTTTTGAAGCATCAAATTATCTTCGGCCTCATTCCTGGAGTGATTGGGGCAATTGTCGCCTCTAGGATTCCTTACGCTTTGTATAGGCAGCACGCGTTTGCCATGCTAGTTATTTCCATCGTGTTACTGGTTCTGGTTTTCGTCCCGGGGCTGAGTGCTGAGTTCGGCTCGGCTAAAAGCTGGATTACGGTGGCCGGCTTTTCCGTTCAGCCATCGGAAATTGTTAAGCTTACCTTTTTAGTTTATCTGGCGGCTTGGATGGAGAAGCGGTCTAAGGATGACTTGCACAACGTTAACACGGGGCTTATCCCGTTCATGACCGTGCTCGGTATAGTGATGGGCCTCTTGATCCTTCAGCCCGACACTGGCTCCATGGCGATTATTGTGGCTATGTCTTTAGCGGTTTATTTTGTGGCCGGGGCACCGCTTAGATATTTCTTTATTTTTGGAGGTTTAGGTGCTGGTTTGTTCTGGCTATTAATTAAGTTGTCGCCATACAGAGCGGCCAGATTAATGACCTTCTTACATCCCGAGCTAGACCCTCAAGGAATTGGTTATCACATTAACCAGGCCCTTTTAGCTATTGGTTCTGGTGGTTTGTTTGGTAGGGGTTACGGCCACAGCGTTCAGAAATTTCAATACCTACCAGAGGTAGAAGGCGACAGTATCTTTGCCGTGGCCAGCGAAGAGCTGGGCTTTGTGCTAATTGTCGCTTTCCTTTGTTTGTACGTAGCTTTTCTTCAGCGCGGGCTGACTATTGCTGACCGCGCCCCAGACGCCTTTGGCCGTTATTTGGCGGTTGGGATTACGGCGTGGATTGGGATTCAAGCTTTTGTGAATATTGGAGCGATGGTTGGGGTGCTGCCTATTACCGGCGTGCCACTCCCGTTTGTTAGTTACGGCGGAACTTCACTTGCAGTATGCTTAACCGCGGCTGGTATACTCATGAATATTTCGAAGGAGATGAAAGAGGTATGAGGACAGTTCTATTCACAGGTGGTGGGACGCTTGGTCCGGTAACTCCGCTTTTATCAGCGGCTCGGCTTTTGCGTGAAAGAAATCCGGACGTGAAGATTGTTTGGATTGGTACGTTGACCGGCCCTGAGAAGGAATTAGTCGAGCGGGATGGATATGAGTTCCTAGGACTATCGGCGCCAAAACTTGATCGGACCAGATTCTGGACACTGCCTTTAGTTATTCCGCAATTTATTGTTAGCTCAGTTAAGGCTTACTCCTTGCTACAAGAGATTGATCCATTAGTTGTAGTTAGCGCTGGAGCGTATGTAAGTGTACCGGTTGCCTTTATGGCCAAGCTTCTTGGTCTTCCAGTTATTATCGAGCAACTCGACGTAACTCCAGGCATAGCTAATAAATTAATGGCTAAAGTAGCTCAGAAGATTTTTGTGACTTGGCCGGAAAACCTTAAAGCTTTTCCCAAGGGGAAGACGGAAGTGGCTGGTGCGTCAGTCCGAAGATCAATGTTACTTGGGGAGGCAAATTTGGCTCGTGAACGCTACGGTTTGCGCCGACCATTGCCAACCGTGCTCGTGATCGGTGGTGGGACCGGAGCGGCTAGCATGAATGAAATGTTTTTGACTATCGGACCTGAGCTTGTTAAGTCGGCTAATGTGATCCACTTAACCGGTAAGGGCAAGATGCTGTCAGGCTTGGAGAAGATAGGTGACGGTTACAAGGCAGTCGAATTTTTGGGCGAGTCGCTGGCGGACGCGTACGCCCTGGCTGATGTAGTAGTTGCCCGCGCGGGCATGGGGACGATCATGGAAGTATCAGCCCTTAAAAAGCCGACCATTCTGGTTCCAATCGCTGGTTCTCATCAGGAACAGAACGCTCAGGCGGTGGCTGGCCGGGGGGCATGCGTGGTGATTGGGGGAGGGAGCACACCGCAGCATTTGCTTCAGGCTATTCAGAAACTGACTCAGGATGAACTTAAACGAGCCGATCTTTCGGAGGCGGTGGGTAAACTATTTCCGTTTGGTTTAGATGAAGGTATGGTGGGAGCAATTGAAGGCTTTGTCATAAAGGATGCGTCTCCACATGAACTGGGAAATGCCGGACAGGAACTGGTTTAAGATAATTACCCCAAGCCTAGCTGGTGGTTTTATAGGTCTTGTTTTACTAGCTAACTTCTTTTCTGGTCAGGGAGTAGGCGCGCCTACGTATGAGACCGAGTGCATGGAGCAGGGCGGAGAGTGGTTATTGAACGCTGAAAAACCTACCTGCGTCTTCCCTGGTGGACGTTTGGTTTACTTCGGTGATGGTCAGGATGGTTCGCTGACGCCCCCTCCTTCCGAAGGAGGGGGTAGGGGGGAGGTATCAAGCCGCGAGCCAAACGCGGCCCCTGGGGTGGTGGCGGGTACGAGTAGCGCTGTGCCCGCGGGTACAGTGATCCCTTCTGACGACTGGTTAGCTGCGGCTACTGATAAAGCATCGGAGTGTGAGATTGGACGGGCGGGAGAATTTGTAGACTATCCCGTCACTGACATTTTTAAGGGTAGACCCGACAAGCCTGATTTTTTAACCATGCCCGAGGCCGCTCAATATCGTACGGCCATTACTAAGGATGTAGCCCGCGGAGTTAATTTTGCCGGGGCGTACGTGATCTCTACTTGGGGCAAGCCAGAAAAATTTAATGAAACTAAAACTATCGGTTACGCGGTGGTGGACGCTCGTGACGGCCGAATACTTGAATATGGCCCTAATGACGTCCTAGCCATAGATTTCCAAAAAAATAGCCGTTTTTTCAGAGTCCACACTTCTGTGGGTCCCGTAGCCCAGCTAGTTTTCGACGGCCAAGTTTTACAGTGCGGGCGGTATTAGTCTGTAGTAGTTGCAAAAACTTAGTTTTTAATGTACGATTTTCGCCGTTACGTTCATGTCCGTATTTTGGAATGCCTGTAAAATTGGCTCCTAATTTACAGCCATTCTGGCATGCGCTGGTAGCTCAGGGGTAGAGCAAAGGCCTTTTAAGCCTGTGGTCGTGGGTTCGATTCCCACCCGGCGCACCAAGAACATCTCCGAGAAATCGGGGATTTTCTTTTTTTGAGAAAAGAACAGCCCCGCGTCAGCGGACGCGGGGTGCAAAGTAGAGGTCTCCTCGGCTTGTGCCAGCTTCTCCGTGGCCGTGTCTGAGGATGAATTTTTGCAGCGGCAGGACGCCACCGGTGAGCGGGTCTGGCGTGAGGTCAATGAGTGCGCTCATCGTGACGCAGCTCTGGTCCCCTTTGCAGGCTGTGCAGTTGGGCACGTGGGACTCAAGCAGATCTGTACGGTGAACTATGAATGCTCGATCAAAAGTCCTCTCGCTGTCATAGGGTAGCTTGCCCGTAACTTGGTTGTACGTCGGGCGACTCCTGAGGAAGTCTTCCATGATCTCCTTAAGCTTGGCTCGAGTTTCTCTGGTGTAACTCATGAATCCTCCGGCGGGCAGTTTAAGCCATCAGCCAAGAAGAGGCAATTAGGTGATAAAATGATACTAATATGCAAGAAGTTCGTCCTTGGCATCATTTGGCAGCGGGGGAGGTTTTGGAGTTACTTAGCTCAAGCCGTGACGGTCTAGCTGAGTCTGAGGCAGCTAGGCGATTATCCGAGTTACCAGGCGTAGTGCCACCTCAAGCTACTAGCCCGTTTAAGATTTTTTTGAATCAGTTTTTGAGTCCGTTCATGGTGGTTTTAGCGGCGGCGGTCGGGCTTAGTTTGGCTACTAGCGAGTGGCATGATGCGGTGTTAATTGTCATCATTGTCCTCTTTAATGTTAGTTTAGGTTTTTTACAGGAATATAAAGCTGATCGAGCGCTCTTTGCCTTGGCGCAATTATTACCGCGCACGGTGGTGGTGCGCCGGGGTGGTGCGGTTAAAACTATTCCTGCGGATGATGTAGTGCCGGGAGATATCATGCTGCTGTCCAGCGGTGATCGCATTGTGGCTGACGCTCGGGTGATTTACGCCAGTAATTGTCTGACCAATGAAGCGCCACTGACTGGTGAAAGTGAGCCGGTGGAGAAAACTGTTCATGGCGTGCTTACTGACGCCACTGTCTCAGATCAAGATTCCATGGTTTTTGCGGGGACAGCAGTGGTTAGCGGTAAGGCCGAGGCGGTGGTGGTGAGCGTTAGGGCTGAGACCGCGTTTGGTCATATTACTAATCTAGTGTCTAGCGTGGGCGAGGTTGAGACGCCACTAACTGGTGAGCTCAAGCGTTTTTCCCTGCGCGTCACTGTCTTTATAGCTTTTTTGGCCCTGGCCATTTTTCTTTTAGGGTTAATGCGCGGTGAGCCGCTGGTGAGTATGTTGGCGCTCGCCACTGCCCTGGCTGTGGCCGCCGTACCGGAAGGACTGACCGTGGCTTTAACCGTTATTTTTGTGGCCGCCATGCGCCGGATGGCTAAGCACGGCGCGCTCATGCGCCGAATGGTTTCGGCCGAAACTCTTGGTGCCGTTACTGTGATGTGTATGGATAAGACCGGTACTTTAACTACCGGTGAAATGCAGGTTGAGCTGTTTGATGGCGGAGCTGACGGCTTAGCGGTTTTTTCCGCGCTATTAAGACGAGACGAGGGGCATCGTTCGCCGTTAGAAAAAGCCGGGCTGAATTATTTGGACAGCCAAGGACTGCCAACTAGTCCTGAGCCGGTGGTGGCCGAACTGCCCTTTGATTCGAAGCGTAAGTTTTCAGCCGTTGTTTCAAAATTGCACGGCGAAGATACCTTGTGCGTGATGGGTGCACCAGATATTCTTTTTCCGCGGCTAGGAATTTACCCAGACGCTCTGGAAAAGCTCCTGGCTACTCATAAGCAACTGATGGGTCAGGGGTTGCGGGTACTTTTATTAGCTAAACGATCTTATAAAGATGGCGCTTTGACCGCGGATTCAGTGACTGATTTGGAACCGCTGGGCTTTATTGGTTTGCGGGATCCGTTGCGCGTGGAGGCCAAGCATGTAGTGGCCAGTGCACTCTTGGCTGGGGTGCGTTCCGTGATGGTGACCGGTGACCATGAGGATACGGCCAGGAGTATTGCAGCCTCGCTTGGCTTATCCGTTCATGCGGGTGCCGTTATTTCGCACAATGAATTAATCACACTCGACGACCATGACTTAGCCAAGCGCATAAACTCAGTCCGAGTTTTTGCCCGAGTTTTGCCGGAGGATAAGGTGAGGATTGTGCAGGCCTTCAAAAAAGCTGGGCATGTAGTGGCTATGACTGGTGACGGGGTTAATGATGCTCCAGCGCTGAAAGCTGCGGATATTGGGGTGGCCATGGGGAGCGGTACAGACGCCTCTAAAGAAGCGGCGGACATGGTGTTGCTTGATGACAACATCGCCACTTTGCTCCTAGCTATCCGGGAAGGACGAGTTTTATATGACAACGTCCGCAAAGTAGTAGCTTATCTCATGACTTTCAGCTTGAGCGAAGTGGCTGTTATTGCTTTTGCGTTAGTAGCTAACATTCCGGTCCCACTTCTGCCCATTCATCTACTCTTTATTAACGTAGTGACGGATGGTTTGCCGGCTATGGCTTTGGCTTTTGAGTCAGCCGAGCCGGGAATCATGCGGGCTGGTGCCCGGAAGAAAGATGAGGCAGTTATTAATTCCAGTTTGCTCGGCCTCATGGGGGCTATCGGTACAGTGTCCGTGATTTCTTTGCTGACCATGGAGGCGGTGTTATCTGGTTATGGCGCCTCAGAAGCAACGGTCAGAACAGCCCTCTTTTTGTCACTGTGTCTGGATGGGGTGATGGCCGCGTTTGTTATCAGGCATTTGCGTGGCCATGCCTTTACACGGGCCAGTGAGCGTAACCGCGCCTTCGGGCCGGCGGTAGCGGCCAGCTTAATGGCTGTGGGCTTGGTGGTGGCGGTACCAGAGGCTAGCGCAGTCTTTGGCTTGGTAGTTTTTCCGGCCTTGGGGTTCGCTGGAATCTTGGTCATGTTAGTTATTAAGTTAGGCCTCTTTGAGGGTCTTAAACACCTAGTTATTCCTGAATCAAGAGGCATCATGTA
>CAYGEQ010000010.1:0-11559 GCA_964348985.1 uncultured Gammaproteobacteria bacterium
CCGACGTTTGTAATGTCGTATGTATTCGCGGGTAAGTTGTCAGCTACAATTTGTCTCTTCACTTTGATGGCGAGTTTCCAGAAGGCCACGGCTGGTTCTTCAATAGCGTACTTGAACGGAACGTTCGCAAAGTAAGGAGAGGAGTCTATCAGGGCTCGGAATTTTTCCACGTTCGGCTTAGGCAAACTGATCTGCGCGTTGATTCCCTCGCGTGAGACGTAGACTCGACCAAGTACGCCAAGTTCAGTCCAGGCTATGAATAGTTGGTCGCGCAGTTCCTCTGGCTGTTCGATGATCACGTAACGGTAAAACGAAATAGTCTGCCGGGGGGCAGTTTCTAGGGCGAGTTTGGCCAGCGCCTGTTCGTGGCTTAAGTGGTTTGCGAGTTTACGCATAATATGGGCATAATTATGTACCTTTAGCGGAAAAAGTCAACATTTTTATGATCTCTTTGACGGCATTTGAAAACTTTCAGCCTCGGTTTACTGTTGTTGGGTGTTTTTTGGAGCGAGACGATAAGTTTCTTTTGCTCCACCGCCAGCCGCATCGGTCGGAAGGGGGAACATGGGGAGCTCCGGGAGGAAAGGTGGAGCCAGGCGAAGCACTGGATGACGCTGTTGCGCGTGAGGTGGCCGAAGAGACCGGCATCATCATTCCTAAAGAGCAGTTTAAGTTTTTTACAAAGCTTTTTGTTCGGTACACTAAGAACGGCAATTACGACCTGCTCTATCATATATACTCTTGCTCGTGTCCGTCGAATGTGGAAGTAGTGATTCGTTCTGACGAGCACCAGGATAGCCGCTGGGTTACGCCTGCTGAAGCACTGCAGATGAATCTTATTGAAGATGAAGACGCGTGTATTCAGTTGCACTATCCGAGCACTGGGCCTGTGTTACAATAGCCGCCGTTCATCAACAACATATTTATGCAATCACTTGAAGAGGTTTACACCCGTTTGAAGACTAAGAAGGCTGAGCGCAAGGATTTGCGGACATCGTTCCAGGACGAGCTTAGGAACAATGCCCAATATGTAGAGATTAATGAGAAGTTGGCCGAGCTTAAGCTTCAGAAGAAGGCGATTGAGAATGAGATTTTGTCCCGGGAGATGGATAGGGCCAAGCTAGAGGAAATTAACGTGGATATTAAGAGCGACGCTGAGCTTTTGACGGATATTTGCCTTAATAGATTTGTTTCCGGCGAACCAGTAGAGATTGTGGATGAGATTCAGGTGAAGTGGGTGCCAGCTTTTCAGGTGAGGTTTATTAAGTCGTAATCGACCATGACACAAGCCCGGGGATAACCTGGGCTTGTGTTTTTTGTTTGAGTTCACTAAAATGCCCGAGAACTATGAAAAAACTTGGTGGAGTGGCGCTTGTGCTCGGTTTTTTGCTCTTCGGACTTTTTAGCTATCCTCAGCCGTGGAACGAGGCCATGGAAAGCATGAAAGCTAAGGTAGGTTTTCGTCTACCATCCGTCCCTGACATGCCCTTCACTTTGGGGCTTGATTTAAAGGGCGGTGCTCACTTGGTTTATGAGGCTGACATGTCTCTGATTCCTGCGGGGGACAGAGCTGATGCGTTGGCTGGCGTAAGAGACGTGGTGGAACGTCGGGTGAACGCTTTTGGCGTAGCTGAACCGTTAGTTAGTACTACGGTTTCAGATGGTAAATACCGCATCATTATTGATCTGCCAGGCATCACTAACGTGGCTGAGGCGGTTAAGAATATTGGTGAAACACCAGTTTTAGAATTTAAAACTCCGGATGAAAATCCCAGTGTTGAGCCAACTGCTGAACAGCAGGCTTTGATTGATGAGGCTCAAAAGACAGAACGGGCGGATGCTTTAGAGGTTTTAGAATTGGCCTTGAAGCGTGGTGCGGATTTTGCCGCTTTAGCTAGGGAACACTCAATTGATCCAGCGGTGGTTGGTCCAGAGATTGCGGCTGTGACCGCTGACGGTACTGATATCCAGTTGGAAACTGGGAATGGTGGAGCTTTAGGCTTTATTACCAGCGAAGATCCAGAATACGGTGGCTTTATTGAGGAACTGGAACGTAAGAACTTACGCACCGGTGTAGTGAACGGCTTGTATGAAGGTACCAGCCGGATCCATATCATGAAGTATATTGGCCGGAAGAATGTAGTTGAGCCAGCTGCCTCTCACCTGCTTATTTGTTACACCGGCGCGACCGGCTGTAACACTGAGCGAACCAAAGAGGACGCTCAGAAGCTCATTGCCCAGATTAAGGAAGACGTGACTAAATTTAACTTTGCGGACAAGGTTAGGGAATTTAGTGATGACCCAACAGCGGACCAGAATGTTGGTGATTTGGGCTTTGTGCAGGAGGGCATGATGGTGGAGCCGTTTGAGACAGCTTTGTTTGACCTAAGAGATGGTCAGATTTCTAAACCAGTGGAAACTGAGTTTGGTTATCACCTGATTTATCGCTCGAAGAGTCAGACCATTAGGGCCTATGATTTGGCGCATATTGAAATGCCCTGGACTACCGCCTCTGATGTAGTGAATGTTGATCCTTGGAAAAACACGGCTTTGTCTGGTAAGGACATTAAGCGAGCCTCAGTAGCTTTTGATCCAAACACCGGTGCGCCTTATATTGTCCTTGATTTTAACGCCGAGGGCGCCGCGCTCTTTGGTCAGTTAACCAGAGATAATGTAGGCAAGGTGATCGGTATTTTCTTGGATGGGGTGGCGGTTACTACGCCAATGGTAAATGAGCCTATTTTTGGTGGCTCAGCTTCCATTACCGGCGCTTATAACCTGGAGGAAGCTAAGCTCACAGCTCAGCGTTTGAACGCTGGTGCCTTGCCGGTGCCTATTGCGGTGGTTAGCCAGCAGACTATTGGTGCCGCGCTCGGTGAGTCTTCACTTACTAAGAGTGTAAACGCTGGTTTAATTGGGTTGTTGTTGGTTGTTGTCTTCATGTTAGCTTACTACCGCTTGCCTGGTCTGATGGCGGGCATCGCCTTGGTTTTCTACGCGCTAGTAGTTATGTCACTCTTTAAGTTCTTTAATGTCACCATGACCCTGTCTGGTATTGCGGGCTTTGTCTTCTCCTTGGGTATTGCGGTGGACGCTAACGTTTTGGTGTTTGAACGCTTGAAAGAAGAGCTAAGATTGGGTCGTGATTTGCCGAGCGCGGTGAATGAAGCCTTTAACCGAGCTTGGCCATCAATTCGTGATGGTAACTTGACCACCTTGATTGCTACGGGTGTCCTTTACTCTGTCAGCACTGGATTCATCAGAGGGTTCGCTTTGACCTTGACCATTGGCGTCCTGGTTTCCATGTTCTCTTCCATGGTGGTCACTAAGTATTTAATGGTGCGTTTAGCTAAGTACAAGAAATTGCGCAGTAGCTTGTTTTACCTGGGTTACAAACCATCAGCTACCACCAAGTAATCCTATGAACAAGGTAAACATTATTGGTTACTCAAAGATTTGGTTAGCTTTATCAGCTGGTATCTTAGCCTTGTCCGTTTTGTCGATTGCGGTGTTCGGTCTAAACTTTGGCATTGATTTTACGGGTGGTAGTTTACTTGAGGTCAAGGGCGTAACCGCGTCTGTAGAAGAAGTTAGAGGTGCGGTGGCTGCTACCGGTCATGAGGCTACGGTGCAACAGAGTGATACGGGTACTTACTTTGTTAGACTATCGCCCATCACTGAAGACGAACACCAGTCTGTGTTGACTGCTATTAAGGCGCTTTCCCCAAACGCAGAAGAGCTCAAATTTGATTCAGTTGGTCCAACTATTGGCCAGGAATTAAAGCAGTCTTCAGTCACTGCCTTGATTCTATTATTGGTCTTGATTGGGGTTTATATTGCCTGGGCCTTCCGTAAGGTTTCTTACCCGGTGACCAGCTGGAAGTATGGTGCAGTCACCATGATTTCTGCTTTACATGACGTGATTATCCCAATTGGTGCCTTTGCAGTTTTAGGTAAGGTCTTTGGTTATCAGATAGATACTGCGTTTGTGGCCGCCTTATTAACCATCCTAGGCTATTCCATTAACGACACTATTGTGGTTCTGGATAGAACCCGTGAAAATCTATTCCGTCACCGTTACCATGATCAGTCTTTTGACGAGGTAGTGAATACTAGTGTGATTGAGACCCTGGGCCGATCATTAAACACCACGTTCTCTACCATCATTCCGTTAGTGGCCATTTTCTTCTTGGGCGGTGAGTCTACTAGACCGTTCGTCTTGGCCTTGATCATTGGTATTATGTCCGGCGCCTATTCCTCCATCTTCGTAGCTAGTCCGCTCTTAGTTGTGATGGAGAAGCTTGGCAAAGGTAAGAAGTAGAAAGTAGAAGGTAGAAAGTGGGTGATGAAGAGTCCGCCAAGGGCGGGCTTTTTCATTTCTGGATACCTTCTACTTTCTACCTTCTACTTATGCTATCCTACCCTCATACTTATGCTCGGTATCATATTAAACCTTCCGCCCGCTGTTTCTGGTTATTTGGCGGTTACGCCTCCAGAAATAATGGCCGCTCAGGCGCTTTTAGTTTTTGGTTGGATCCCTATTTTTGGGGTGATTGTGTGGGGCATGACTCATGTCTGGATTGATTACAAACAAGAACAGTACGCGCATCATCAGAAGTACGTCCTGTTAGAAGTGAAAGTACCGCAGAATGTTATTCAGACCCCCATGGGCATGGATAACTTTTTTGCTAACTTGGCAGGTACCAGGAGTTCCATTACCTGGCGTGAACATTGGTTGCTTGGGAAGGAGCAGGCAGTTTTTTCTTTTGAGATTGCCAGTATAGAGGGCAGTATTCACTTCTTTATTCGATGTGCTGATAGGCTAAGGGATCTGGTAGAAGCAGATTTGTACGCTCAATATCCTGAAGCGCAGATTACGGAGGCTGAGGATTACGTAGATAATATTCCTCATCATTATCCGCATGAGGAATGGGAGGCTTTTGGAGCTGAGCTCGTCTTGTCTAAGCCGCAGCATTTCCCTATTAAAACCTATGAGGCTTTTGAGCATCAAGGTGAAAAGGAGGGCCGCTTTAAAGATCCAATGTTCTCCACTCTAGAATTAATGGGCAAGATGCGCCCGGGAGAAAACTTCTGGATTCAGATTTTGCTGCGCATGCCAGATAGTCAGGATTGGAGTAAGGCCGGATTAGAGTTTGTGAATAAGATCATGGGCAAGGAAGAGAAGCATAAGAAGACCATGATGCAGGAACTGAGCGGTATGGTAGGCAGCTTGCCTAGGGAGGTAGCTAGTCAATTGGTTGGTTTTGGTGCACCTGGTGGGGCAGAGAAGGCTTCGCCCAAGAGCGATTTCCAGATGTTTAAACTGACGCCTGGTGATAAGACTCAGATTGAGGGAGTGACTGATAAGATTTCTAAGATTGGTTGGCAAACTAAAATTCGCGTGGTTTATTCAGCTAAGAAATCCGTGTTCCGTAAGGGTATGATGGCGGCTGGCATTAAGGGCATGATGTTGCCATACGCCAGCTCCGTGCTTAACCAGTTCAGCATGCATAATGCCTCCATCCCTAAAGACGATTATTTCTGGATGAATTGGAGTTATGCCGGCAAGCAGTCAAAATTAACTCATCGCTACGCTCACCGGGCTTTGGGTGCTGGCGCCACACTGTACATTCTTAATTCTGAAGAACTAGCTACTCTCTGGCACTTCCCGGCCGCTGACGCGCGTACACCGTCCCTGACCTCCCTTGGTTCACGCCGGGCCGAGGCCCCTGGTGGTCTGCCTATGGCTCCGGTGGGTGATACGGATATGGTGGATTGGAAGAAGACACACGGCGCCAAAGAACCTGAGGGTGTGATGGAAGAACGGGCTAAGGATTTTTCTTTACCCACCCCACATTCGCCGTCTGAGCATCACTCAGCGGTAGCTGATGGTGACGAACCGCCGAGTAATTTGCCAGTCTAGTCCTATGATGCGGTACGAACACGATCACGAAGCTGACATTATCTATTTCGGGCAAACCAATTTCCGCAACGCCATGCGGAAATTTGGCATTAAGACGGATGATCGCCGGCGCCACATGTACATCATTGGTAAGACGGGTATGGGTAAGACCACCCTACTTGAGAATATGATTTTGGCGGATATTTATGCTGGGCACGGTTGTTGTTATGTGGATCCGCACGGCGATACGGCCGAGAAAATCATTGATTATATCCCTTCCTGGCGCATTAATGATGTAGTGTATTTTAACCCGTCTGATGTAGAGCACCCCATCGGCTTTAACATTCTTGAGGCTACTGATCCAAAGATGAAGAACCTGGTGGCGGCGGCTCTGATGTCTATTTTTAAGAAGATTTGGGAGAACGTGTGGAGCGCCAGAATGGAGTACATTCTGAATAACACTATTTTAGCTTTGCTTGATACTCCAGGGACCACTTTGCTTGGTGTAAACCGCATGTTGTCTGACAAGGACTACCGTTTGGAGATAGTTAAGAATATTCAGGATCCAATTGTTAAACAGTTTTGGGTGCAGGAATTTGCCGCTTATGACGCTAAGTTTGCATCTGAGGCGGTAGCGCCTATTCAGAACAAAGTGGGGCAGTTTTTGTCCTCTTCCGTCATGCGTAACATTGTGGCGCAGGCCAAGTCTTCCATTAACATTCGTCAGATGATGGATGACCAGAAGATTTTTATTATCAACCTATCTAAGGGTCGGGTGGGTGAGGATGCCATGCGTCTGCTTGGTGGTATGTTGATCACTAAAATCCAAATTGCAGCCATGGAGCGCGTGGACATGCCAGAAAAAGAGCGCGTAGATTTCTACCTGTACGTGGATGAATTCCAGAACTTCGCGGTAGATTCATTCGCCAGCATTTTGTCTGAAGCTCGAAAGTACCGTCTGAACTTGATCATGGCTCACCAGTATATTGCGCAGCTGGATAATGCTAACAGCACAGCGGTGCGTGATGCGGTGTTTGGTAACGTGGGCACTATTATCACTTTCCGTGTTGGTTCGCCGGACGCTATTTTTATGGAAAATGAGTTCATGCCGCGCTTCTTGCCGGATGACCTCATTAACTTGCCCAAATACGGTATTTATTTGAAACTCATGATTGATGGCGTTTCTAGTCAACCTTTTTCCGCGTTCACCTTACCGTCTATCAGTCAGAAGACGGAGAGCATGCAGAAGATTGTTGAGCAGTCCCGTGAGCGTTATGCTGGTAACAGAGAAGCTATTGAGGAACGGGTATCTGTTTGGAGCGGTTTTGGTCCGGATGTGAATTTGGAAGAAAAGATGGCCGAGGTTTCAAAGATGAAAAAGGATGCTAAGAAGGCTAGGTTTGCTTTTGAATACACCTGTACCCGTTGTGCTAAGACTTTCACCTTGCCTATTGAGCTTGATAAGTCACGGCCCATTTATTGCGAAGAGTGTAAGCCGATTATTGATTCTGAACGGCAGAAGTCAAAGGATCGTGGCGGCAAGCGTTATGACGCACCAGCGCCAGCCGCTTCACTGCCTGCGCCAAAAGTGGCTGACGGCGTAGTTGTTGAAAAACTGGCCTCAGCTTTGCCACCGGCCTCGCTTGAAGCCCTCAAGCCAACGGCGCCAGTGTCGCCTCCGCCTCCAGTTTTAACGGCGGCTCCCGCTCCAGTCAGAGCTGTTCAACCTCCTCAATCTACACAACCTTCTCCAACCGGTCTCACTGACTCCCAAAAGAAACGTCGCCGTCGTAAGAAAAAGGCTGAGGGTGTTCCAGCGGCAGTGCCAGTGGTCTACCCAATTTCAGTGCCTCACCCAACTCCACCCACCACGTCTTCTGTTCTGCCACCAGCACCGTCTTTGCCTAAGGCCGTTTTGCCGGGCGAGAAGATTTCGTTTGAAGAGTAGGTATGTCCATTTTTCAAGCCATAATTCTCGGGCTCGTCCAGGGGCTGACCGAGTTTTTGCCGGTTTCTAGTTCTGGACACTTGATTGTTTTTCCTGAGCTACTTGGCTGGGACGTCTCGAGCGTGACGTTTGATGTGGCTATTCACGTTGCTACCCTGGGTGCGATTATTGTGGCCCTGAAAGACGACATTAAAAAAGTACTGAAGGGGATAGTTAATAATAACGCCAACGACAAATCCCTGGCCTTGAAAGTGGTGGCAGCTACTATCCCGGCGGTAATTATTGGTGGGTTATTTCATGATGTTTTTGAGGGTTGGCGTTCAATGGCGGTGGTAGGGTCAATGCTTATTTTGTGGGGCATAGTTCTGTTTGCGGCTGATCAAGTGGCTAAGCGAGTTCCACGCGTGGTTTTACTGACCGAAAAGATGCCTTGGTTGTCTGTGGTGTTGATTGGCTTGGCTCAAGTCTTAGCCTTTGTGCCGGGAACTTCACGCTCGGGCGTGACCATGAGCGTTGGTTTGTTTGCCGGCTTATCTAAAGAAACAGCGGCAAAGTTTTCTTTCTTTTTAGCTATTCCGGCTATTCTAGGAGCCGGGGCCGTGACTGCACTTGATGTTTTGCGGAACGGACTGGACGTACCGGTACCGGCTTTGATGGCTGGTTCAGCGGCGGCCTTCATCTCCGGTATTTTCGCCATTAGATTTTTATTGTTAATCATTAAGCGGTGGTCATTTGCCCCTTTTGCGCTTTACAGGGTAGTGTTCGGTGTGATTTTGCTAGTCATAGCCTTTTCTTCCTAAGCTTCTAACCCCCTAAACTCCTAAACCCCTGTGCTTAAACGAGAACCTGCTGTTTGGAAAGATTACGCCTTGCTCGATTCCGGCGACGGAGAAAAGTGCGAGCTTTTTGGTGGCGTCCTCATGGTTCGTCCAGAACCGCAGGCGCTGTGGCGGAAAGCTGATGCCGTGAAGCATTGGAGTGAGGCTCATTTGGTTTACTCTAGACATGGCAAAGAAGGGGAGTGGCAGATGAACAGTGAGGTGCCGGAGTCTTGGGAAGTTAAATGGGAAGACCTGACGTTTATTTGCCGACCCACTAACTTCAAGCACACCGGACTTTTTCCCGAACAAGCTACTAATTGGAAATATTTGCGGGAGAATATTAAGCCGGGCATGAAAGTGTTGAACCTTTTTGGTTACACGGGCGGGGCGAGCGTAGCCGCTGCGTCCAGAGATGCCGAAGTCACGCACCTCGACGCGAGCAAGCCGGTTGTTACTTGGACTAAGGAAAACTTGGAAGCTTCTGGCCTGGGCGAAAAGAAGGTTCGTTTGATTGTTGATGACGCTGTCGCTTTTGTGGCCCGGGAAATTCGTCGTGGTAACGTATACGACGCTATTCTCATGGACCCGCCAGCCTTTGGCCGTGGTCCAGAAGGGGAGGTATGGCAGTTTGATACGAACCTGCCAGCTCTGATAGAAGCTTGCACGCAAATTTTAAACAAAGAACACGGTCTATTGCTCGTGAATGCTTACTCGCTCGGGTACCCAGCAACGGCGGTTGAAAACTTGGTTCGGTCAACTGTTCCCTTTGCTAAAAATATTGAGAGCGTTGAACTAACCCTCAAAGAGCAATCAGCTCGTGGCTTTGAGTTGCCCACGGGTATCGTGGTCCGAGCTACCTGGTAATGTGAACGTCCTCTACGAAGACAACCACCTGATTGCCGTAAATAAACCCCACGGGATGCTGACGCAGGGGGATGATACGAATGACGAGTCATTACTTGATGAGGTGAAAAAGTTTATCAAAGAACGGGATCAGAAGCCTGGCAATGTTTTTGTTGGTCTCTTGCACCGGCTTGACCGTCCAGTTGGTGGAGTGGTTCTTTTTGCGAAGACCAGTAAAGGCGCGTCGAGGCTGTCTGAACAAATTCGTACGCATTCAGTTGAGAAGGTTTATTGGGCGGTGGTTGAGGGTGCACCCGGAAGGCCAGCCGGCGAGGTGATTCAATGGCTTGTGAAGGACGAAGGGAAGAATATCGTCACTCCCCATGATCACGAAGTTGCCGGTTCACTAAAGGCCGAATTAGCCTATAAAGTATTAGCCTCTAAGGCTGGCCAGTCGCTAGTGGAAATTCGTCCTAAAACCGGCCGACCACATCAGATTAGGGTAGCTATGGCCTCGCTTGGTACGCCGATTGTTGGTGATCTTAAATACGGCGCGGAGACCAAGCTTGATCATGATATTGCCTTGTTTGCTCGCTCATTTTCGCTTGACGGACCAACTACTAAAGAGCGTATTACGGTTACGGCCGAGCCGACTCTTTCAGTTTTTGCTTTGTTCAGGTAAGGTGTCCGGTTATGCAAAAGAAACCCCGCGTTCTCTTGGGTATGTCTGGCGGTGTCGACAGCTCGGTGTCGGCAGTTTTGCTGTTGGAGCAGGGATATGAAGTCATTGGGGGATTTATGAAGAACTGGTCAGCGGGGGCGGGGACTGCTGAGTGTGATTGGCGAGATGAACGTCGGGACGCTATGCGGGTGGCGGCGCAGCTGGGCATCGAATTTCATACCTTCGACTTTGAAGAGGAGTACCGGAGGCTGGTCTACGAGTACATGATCAGCGAGTATAAAGCCGGCCGAACCCCCAACCCTGATGTGCTTTGTAATAAGTACATGAAGTTTGATTTATTTTTGCGAGAAGCTGATAAACTTGGTTGTGATTTTATTGCCACGGGGCATTACGCACGGAAGCTGGTCGATGAGAGTGGCATGGCACATCTCTTGGCTGGACTCGACCAGAACAAAGATCAGAGCTATTTTTTATGTCAGTTGACCCAAGAACAGATTGCGCGGTCACTTTTTCCAATCGGTCATTTCGAAAAGCCGAAAGTACGTGAGATTGCGCAGGCGAATAATCTCGTAGTAGCTGACAAGAAAGACAGCCAAGGCATTTGTTTTATTGGACAAGTCACGATGAAGGACTTTTTAGCTGAGCGCATCACTCCGCACGAGGGAAATATTGTGACCACTGCTGGTCAGGTGCTTGGTCAGCATCAGGGGTTTGAGTTTTACACCATCGGCCAGCGTGAGGGCCTTGGCATTGGCGGGGGAACACCGCTTTATGTGGTGGAGCGCCGACCAGAGACTAATGAAGTGGTGGTAGCTGTGGGCGACGAAGATCCAGCACTTTACCGTACTGAACTCACCGCCACTGAAATTACCGAAACGATTCCAGGTAACTTGCAAAAGTGTTTCGGAAAAAAGATTACAGCCCGCATCCGTTACCGCCAGCCTTTGTCTGAATGTTCCATCTTCTCCCTCCCAGGGGGACTCGAGGGGGTTCAGGTCACCTTCGACCAGCCTCAGCGAGCTATTGCTCCCGGTCAGTTTGTGGCGTTTTATGACGGGGACGAATTATTGGGTTCTGGGGTGATTGCTTAGCTCTGGTGGCTGAGGACCATTTAGTTTGTTTGGACAAAGCGGCTCGGATTAGTTAAGCTACTGGCAATTATGGTTCCCCAGGATCGCATCCGTAATTTTTGTATTATTGCCCATATTGACCACGGAAAGTCTACACTTTCTGACCGGTTGCTTGAGATTACGGGAACTGTCGCCAGCCGGAACATGAAGGACCAGTTGCTGGACTCCATGGATATTGAGCGTGAGCGTGGCATTACTATTAAGCTCGCCCCGGCCAGAATGAACTGGAAGAA
>CAYGEQ010000010.1:11659-18826 GCA_964348985.1 uncultured Gammaproteobacteria bacterium
TTGCTGGACGTGATAATTGATAAAGTCCCGCCACCAGAAGGCGATCCAAACGGTAACCCGCGGGCGGTTATTTTCGATTCGGCTTATGACGACTATAAGGGCGTAGTGGCGTACATTCGGGTGGTCGACGGCACGTTCAAGAAGCGCGAGAAGTTGCACTTGAATGCTACCGGAGCAGACGGAGAAATTTTAGAAATTGGGGCGTTGAAGCCGAAGTTTCATCCTCTTGAAGAGCTTGAAACAGGACAGATTGGTTATGTTGTTACTGGCCTTAAGGACATTCGCGCCTGTCGCGTGGGTGACACCATCGCTCGGCTAGGATCAACCGCTGAATCATTGCCTGGTTACCGTGAGGTAAAGCCGATGGTTTACGCTGGTGTTTTTCCGGCCCAGGGTGATGAATACTCGGAGTTGCGTGACGCCATGGACAGGCTGAAGCTGAATGATGCAGCTTTAGTGTTCGAGCCTGAACATTCGCCCGCGCTTGGCTATGGTTTCCGTTGTGGATTTTTAGGCATGTTGCACTTAGAGATTCTGAAGGAGCGCCTCTCGCGTGAATACACTATTGATCTAGTGGTTACTTTACCGTCCGTGGCTTACCGGGTGTATATGGCCGGAGCTGAGGAATACCGAGTTATTAAAGGCGCGCTTGATCTTCCGGACCCTTCGCATATTTCTAAGATTGAGGAACCTTGGGCCAAGGTGGACATCATCACGCCAGCTGATTACATAGGGAACGTCATGACGCTGTGTCAGGAGCGCCGTGGTATTTATGTGAACACTGATTATCTTTCTGAGGGCCGTGCGCTGTTGCATTACGAGCTACCCTTGTCCGCGATCATTGTGGACTTTAACGACCGCCTCAAGAGTGCTTCGGCTGGTTACGGTTCCATGAGTTATGAAATTTTTGAGTATCGGTTAGCCGACGTAGTGAAACTGGACATCATGGTGGCGGATGATGCGGTAGATGCTTTCGCTACACTTGTTTACCGGGATGAAGCTGAACCAGTTGGCCGAAAGATTTTGGCTATTTTGAAGGACGAGATTCCACGCATGCAATTTGTGATCAAACTCCAAGCCGCCGTGGGCGGTAAGATTGTGGCTGCCGAAAGAATTTCTGCGATGAGAAAAGATGTAACGGGCGACTTGTACGGCGGTGACTACACTCGAAAACTAAAACTGCTCCAGAAGCAAAAGAAGGGTAAAGCCAAAATGATGGCCATGGGCGTCGGCTCTGTCGAAATCCCAAGCGAGGCGTATATGAAAGTTTTGAGGCGGTAGAGGATGGAATGGATGATGCGTAGTCCCCGACGCCAGGAGGGGCCTAGAGCATGATGTTATTTGATGGTTCATATGAACTGCGGCGTTTACATTATGGCGAACGAATCTCATTCGACTTTATACGTCGGCATGAGTATTTGTTTGCCGGATCGAATCCAATGTCACAAGGATGGCGACATTCCCGGATTTGCGAGCAAGTACCGCTGTACAAAATTGGTTTATTACGAAGGCTGTTCAGATGAGGATGCTTCCTATATTCGAGAGAAAGAAATAAAAGGCTGGCGTCGTCAGAAGAAGTTAGCTTTGATTTTGACGAGGAACCCTGAGTGGAAAGACTTATTCAAAGAACTGATCGAGGATTGCGTGTAAATCCAACCACCTCTAGGCCCCTCCTGGCGTCGGGGACCGGGAGCGATCCATCCCGAACCATTAACGGATAATCCTATCCACTAGCCCTCTACCATCGAACGACCAATTTCGCTACCATGGCGGAATGAAAATCAAAGAAAAGACAGTGAAGAGATTTTGGGCTGTGGTGGCGGGGTTGATTTTGGTTTCAATGCTGGTGTCCATGGTTGCTTTTGGCTTTTAGCATGAAAAAGGTCTGGAATATTCAGCCACGGACGGAGGTGTCCTTGCTTCATCAGGTACTCGCTAACAGGGGCGTCCCTTCGAGTAACGTCGAGGAGTTTTTGGCACCAAACTTTGAGCGCGATACTTTTTCTTTTGATAAATTTACGAAGATGCCCATGGCCGTGGCGAGACTTTTCGACGCGCTGGCGAATGAGGAGAAGATTGTGATTCATGGTGACTACGACGCGGACGGCGTTTCTGGTACTTCACTTTTGTATGCGGCTATTCGTGATATTTGTAAGGCGCTTGAGATTGAATTTAAAGTCGAAGCGTTTCTGCCTGATCGTGAGAAAGACGGGTACGGCGTAGCGATGCATAACGTGGAGCGATTCGCCCGTGAAGGCGTGAGGCTTTTGATTACTGTGGACTGTGGAATTGCGAACGGACTTGAGCTTGGGCGTGCGCATGAACTTGGCGTCGACTCGATCGTTTGCGATCACCACCAGATGGGGGATCATTTCCCGGAGCACTCGATTATTTTGCACCCACTTGCACCGGGGGAGACGTATCCTAATAAAACATTGTGCGGGACGGGCGTAGCTTATAAGTTTGCGTGTGGGCTTATTAACGAGGCTAGGAATCATGGTGCGGATATTCCCGAAGGCTACGAGAAGTGGATGCTTGATCTGGTAGCTGTGGCGACGGTGACTGATGTGATGCCCCTTATTGGCGAGAACCGCGCGCTGGAGTTTTTTGGTCT
Organism: uncultured Gammaproteobacteria bacterium; assembly: GCA_964348985.1. Classification (GTDB taxonomy): domain Bacteria; phylum Patescibacteriota; class Patescibacteriia; order UBA9934; family UBA9934; genus JAGORL01. Next base: position 14,274 of record CAYGEQ010000010.1, read on the forward strand.
CAAAGTATTACAGAAGACGCGCCGTCCTGGACTCAAGGCCCTGATTGATTCGACGGGAACCGAGCCGGCAGATATCGATACCCAGGCTATTGGTTTTAGAATTGGACCTCGCCTAAACGCGGCTGGGCGGTTATCGAGCGCAAAGATTGCTTTTGACGCACTGTCGGCGGATACGTTCGAGGAGGCCACGGCACCCGTTGTTAGGCTGGAAGCACTAAATAAAGAACGGCAGGCATTATTTGCAGAGATGTATAAGATCGCCAAGGTGCAGGCTAAAGAATTCGGCGAGCATCCGGTACTCGTCGTTCACTCCGACACCTGGCTTCCGGGTATTGTTGGTCTTGTGGCCGGCAGGCTCGTCAGCGAGTTTGGCAAGCCGGCGTTTGCGTTTACCAATGTGGGCGAGCACGTGGTTGGTTCTGGCCGTTCGCTAGGCGGATTGCATCTGGTCGAGGCGATGAATTCATGTGGCGATCTCTTTGTGAAGAAAGGCGGTCACCCGCAGGCTTGTGGTTTGACGTTACATTCGACCGACACCGTTCCGCTCTTCCGTGAACAAGTGAATGTTTTTGCTCGTGCCTATTTTGGTGAGGCTGGCCCTATAGACAAGTTACTAATTGATGCCGAGGTCCCATTGGCTGAAGTAACTTTCGAGCTATTGAAAATGTTGAACTCTTGTCAGCCGTTTGGCGAGGGTAACCGGCCACCGGTGTTTGCTGCTACTAAGCTTAAAGTGCGCGAAGTCTCGCCCATGGGCGCTACGGGGGCACATGTCCGACTAAACGTGAGTGACGATGTCGGCGTGCCGTTTAAGCTGGTTGGATTTTCTATGGGGCACCTATTTGGCACGGTGAAGATTGGGGATGTGATTGATGTGGCTTATGAAGCTGGGGAGAATGAATGGAATGGGCGCAAAGAGGTACAATATAGATTAATCGATGTGAAGGTATGTTGAAGCCAGTAATCATCTACGCCGATGGCGGTGCACGAGGCAACCCGGGACCTGCTGCCGGAGCCGCGGTGCTGTTTGAAAAGAACGCTGACGGATCCCGAGGCGAGCGTGTGGCCGAAGCTTGGAAATATTTTCCGCATGCCACGAACAATGTAGCGGAGTACACTGGAATTATTGTGGGCCTAGAGAAGGCTCATGAGCTTGGTTATAATGTAGTTGAGTATTTCTTAGACTCGGAACTGGCCGTCAAACAGCAGTTAGGTATTTACCGGGTCAAAAATCCAGCGTTAGCTAAGCTGTTCTTGGAGATTCATAACCTGAAGACTCATTTTAGATCCGTAAAATTTACACACGTCCGCCGAGAATATAATACAGAGGCTGATGCCGTAGTAAACCGAGTGATTGATGAGAATGTGTTATAATTTCTCCATCTATGGCCCTTTTTGGAGGTAAGAAAGTTGAACCAACCAGTCTAGGTTTGCTTGGAGTAGATTTAGGTACGGCGGGGATTAAGATAGTGGAGTTGTCCCCGAGTGAAGGGGGACGAATGAAGCTAGATACTTACGGCTACGCTGAGCCATCTGTGCCGGTGGGATCACGTACCTCGCCACTCAGTGATTTGCCTAAGACTGAAGCGGTTATTAGACGAATTTTTACTGAGGGTCATTTTACGGCCAAGCGAGCCGTGGCTGCTTTGCCTACTACCAGCGTTTTTCACGCTATTATTTCCATCCCAGTACCTAAGGATCCTAAAGAAGAGTTGAAGCCCATCATTGAGCAACAGTCACGGAAGCTTTTGCCTTTGCCGTTAGAGGAGATGGTTTTAGATACTAATATTTTAGACAAGCAGTTTTTAACGGAAACTATCTCACCGCAGAATGCAGAGGGTAAATTCATGCGTGTGTTGTTGACGGCGGCCCCCAAAACTCTAGTGGCCTCTTACGTAACTTTATTTAAAGATTTGGGGATTGAGTTAGTTTCCCTTGAGACGGAGATTTTTGCCATGACTAGAGCCTTAGTTGGTAGGGAGAAGTCACATGTTTTGATAGTAGATGTAGGGGCTGAGCGGTCTAATTTAGCAATTATTGATCAAGGCATTCCTTTGCTCACTAGGGTGATTAAGGGTGGCGGAAATTCTATTACTCAGGCCTTGTCCCAAACTATGGGCATAGGTTTTGATGAGGCAGATGCCATGAAGAGGGACCTGGGTTTTGCGGCTGATGGTAAACTACCCACCCCCATTTTAGAGGCGCTGAAGCCAATTGTGCATGAGATTCGGTATGCTCTTGGCTTGTATGCAGAGCAGGTAGGTGGTGGTGGCCGGCCAGTTGATAAGATTATAGTGACTGGTGGCTCGGCTCATTTGCCTGGCTTGAGTGAATACTTAACGCAGTCACTTAACATGAATGTGTATTTAGGTGATCCGTGGGCTAGGGTTTTAGTTCCGAGCGGCTTACGCACTATTTTAGAGGAAATTGGTCCGCGGTTTTCAGTGGCGGTTGGTTTGGCTGAGCGGCTAGAAGAAAAGAGTTAATTTATGACAAGCGCCCCGTCCGTCATGTTCGTCATGAGGGATCAAAAGCTGAGAGATATTCTGACGGCTCGTTTTGAGCGGGAAGGTTGGCTGGTAGAGACCGCTGATGACCCAACTGAGGGCGAGCGTAAAGCGGTGCGTTTCAGGCCCATGGTGATGGCCGTAGAGTGGTACGAAGAGGCACAACCGATGAAAAAACTCACTAAGCATTTCAGATCTTTGCCCACCTTGCATACGGCTAAAATTGTCTATCTGCTAAAGCATCCTTCGCGTGAGCGTGTTGATGAGGCGCACCAGGCTGGGGCAGATGGCGTTATGCTATGGGGGAGTTTATCGCCTAAAGAAGCAATCAAATTTTTTAGTAAATTATTAGCCGTATGACCAGAGTTGAATTATTGACCGTTGGCCTGATCATTGGCGTGGTGGGTGTGGCTTCCGGTTGGTCTATCATGAATGCCAGATCACATGCCCGGGATGTTGCTCGCCTAGCGAACGTCCGAGAGGTGGGGATTGGCTTAGAGGTGTATTTTAATCAGCGCGGTGTTTATCCTTCTGTGGAGGGTGTGGTGCCGCTTGGTCAGCCTACTACCGCCTGTTTATCTGAAGACGGTTTTTCTGGGCCGTGTATGGCTGGGACCGTGCAGGCACCCTATATTGAGTACATCCCGGCCGCTACTGGCGCTGGATTGTCAGGGAAGTCGTCTTGCGGTGCTTTGAAAAATGCTTATTGCTTTGCCACTGACGGTTCTACTTATCGCATCCAATTCGAGCTGGAGGCCTCTAATAAGTTACTTGGATTAGTGAAGGGCGCGAACTGCGCCACTGAGTCCGGCTTTAAGCCTGGCGCTTGCCAAGCCTACTAAATATGATGACCGTCATCTTAACTTTGTCGGCTGGAGTGCTGGGGCTGTTAGTTGGGGCCATCATGAACGCTAAAATTTTGCGGTCAGCCGAGTCCATGGAGTTTACCAACGAGCGTAAATGTGGCGTGTGTGCCGTGCCGGTGGCGCACAAGGAGATGCTGCCAATTGTGGGTTACATGGCCATGAAGGGTAGATGTAAGAAGTGTAGGTCGGTGGTGCCTTGGCAGTATCCGGCCACTGAATTAGCGGTGGGTATTTTATTTGCTCTGTTTGCGGCTCGAGCTTTGCTCGGCGTAGAGTTGCCAGACTTTGTGACGGCTAATGAGGTGGCGCTATTGTTCCTGCGTGACGCCATCATGGTGATGGCTTTGACGTTAGTTTTTATGTTTGATTACCGGGCTTCAGTGATCCCTGACCGTGTGACTATTCCGGCTATTATCATCGCCATCTTCCTGAACGTGTGGTTGGGAATGGATGTGGGGATGATGTTGCTGGGCGGTTTATTGATCGGTGGTTTCTTTGCCGTTCAGTATCTGCTTTCAGACGGCCGATGGGTTGGGGGTGGAGATGTGCGTATGGGCATGCTGATGGGTTTTTTGCTCGGCCCAGTGCTGGGCATAGTTGGCTTGTTCATGTCTTACATCATGGGGGCGATTATTGGGGTGTTCTTGCTCGCTGTTAAGAAAAGAGAACTAAACAGTCACGTGCCGTTTGGTACGTTTTTAGCTCTGGCTACTTTTGTTTGTATGCTGTTTGGCGAAAGACTGCTTAACTGGTACTTGAGTTTATTTAGCTGAGCCTAGAAGAAGAAATACTCAATAATACTGCGCCGTTTCTTTTTTTGAGTGTTAAGTTTTTTGCCCTCTAGTCGGCGCTCGCGGGCCTTGCGTGTGGGTTTGGTAGGAATTCTGGGGGTCATTGGTAAGAGTGCTTTGTCTACCAGCCCGTTTAACTTTTTGATTACACGTTCTTTATTTTGGAGTTGGGAGCGGGTTTCGTCTGACTGTAGGATTACTTCGCTCTTCCAGGTGAGATAGGAGGCTAGTTCACGGCTCAGTCTTATTTTTTCCTCGGTCGAGTAAGTCCGCGAAGCCCAAAGATCCCAGCGGAGCTGAGCTTTAGAGGAAACTTTGTTGACATTCTGGCCACCAGGGCCACTAGAACGCGCAAAAGTTATTTGTAATTCATGTATTGGCACGGGCAT
>CAYGEQ010000011.1:0-1292 GCA_964348985.1 uncultured Gammaproteobacteria bacterium
GAGAACGAAATTTTACGAGAGGTCGGTGAGAAGCCGGTGTTTGATTTTCCTATTAAGGATCACTTGGAACTGGGCGAGGCGCTCGGCATTATTGACGTTGAGCAAGCAGCAAAGGTTAGTGCCTCACGCTTTAACTATTTGATTGGTAGCGGAGCTGGCTTGGCTTACGCCATTGTCCAGTACGCCATGAGTAAAGTCATGCAACGCGGTTTTACGCCGGTTATAGTTCCTCATCTGGTTAACGCACACACTATGCGGGCCATGGGTTACTTAGAACATGGTGGTCATGACGAAATCTACTATTTCCCCAAAGACAATCTGTACCTTATTGGTACAGCTGAACAGCCCCTTGGCGGAATGCACGTTGATCAAATTTTAAGCGAAAAGAAGTTGCCGTTGCGTTACGTCAGTTTCTCAAATGCTTTCCGACGTGAAGCTGGCAGTTACGGGAAAGATACTAAGGGCATTATCCGCATGCATGAGTTTCAGAAGATTGAGATGTTCAGCTACACCACGCCAGAAACTTCTGATGCTGAGCATGAGCTATTGCTGTCTATCGAGGAAGACCTAGTGAAAGGACTCGGCATACCATACCGCGTCATTAAACAGTGTACGGGTGACCTGGGCATGCCAGCCGCTCGGAAATATGACATTGAGTGCTGGATGCCAACCCAAGATACTTACCGAGAAACTCACTCAACCAGCACCTGTACAGATTTCCAGTCACGCCGGTTGAACACTAGATACAAGAACGGGGAAGGGGAGACTAAGTTAGTTCATACCCTAAACGGTACCGCCTTCGCCATTGGACGCATCATGGCGGTCATTCTAGAGAATAACCAAAACGCTGACGGCACTGTAACTATTCCAGAAGCCCTACGTCCGTTCATGGGCGGGCAGGAAAAAATTAGCTAAGTATGCGCCATCGCACCTGGGTTGAAATTAATGCCCCGGCGCTTCAGCATAATGTCTCTGAGCTTAAACGAACGCTAAATCCTGGCGTTCGTTTTTGCGGCATAGTAAAAGCTAACGCTTACGGCCACGGCTTAAAAGAAGTGGTTTCAGTCCTTAAAAATCAAGAGGTTGAATTATACGGTGTAGATAGTCTTGATGAGGCTCTAGTGGTTAGAGAACAAGACGCCCAGGCCACCATCTTTATCATGGGTGCTACCGTTCAAGAACGGTTAACTGAGGTAATTACCGGTAAATTTGTGCAGATGGTCACTAGCCTGGCTGAGTTAAAAGCCATCAGAGAGGCAGCTCGAGCGATTGGCTTGCCGGCCATGATTACT
>CAYGEQ010000011.1:1392-5402 GCA_964348985.1 uncultured Gammaproteobacteria bacterium
TTGTGGCCATCCACTGACGCTAAACGGGCTGGCACGCTTGGGAAACGTCACGCTGACCTAAAACCAGTGCTGAGTTGGAAGACTACCATTGCCCAGGTTAAGGATGTGCACCCCGGTGGAGCTATTGGCTACGGGCCCACGGTCATTGTTAATCGCCTAACCAGAGTCGCCGTTTTACCAGTGGGGTATTATGATGGTTTTGATAGAGGCCTATCAAGCCAAGGTCATGTGGCTATTCACGGCACACGCTGTCCAGTGCTAGGGCGCGTTTGCATGAATATGGTCATGGTTGATGTCTCCACCGTGCCAGGCACTCTCTCAACTCAAACACCCGTGACTTTACTTGGCCGAGATGGCGTGCAGACTATCACCGCTGATGATCTAGCAGATAAACTAGGCACCATCAACTACGAAGTAGTAAGCCGTATTAATCCGTTGATTCCTAAGGTCATCATCAGCTAAACTTAACCCATGAGAGACTTTTTCCGGGCCTCAATCGCTAAAGGGCAGGGGAGGGCTAATCCCCTCTTCCCCGCTCAAAAAATGCCCGGCTGGAAGCGGTGGTTATTTGTATTTTTGGCTGTGAGTCTGCCGGTGTCGACTGTTGGTTTGGGGGTTAAATTTTTGTCACGCCCTCAATTTATTATTTCCAACATTGAAGTTAACGGTCACGCTTGCCTAGAATCAGCCCTAATCACTAAACAAATCTCTGCTGAACTAGCTAAACCGGCCGGTTTATTTTTTACCCGAGCCAGTAAAATTTGGTTTAGCGCGGATAGACTGGAAAGACTCCTCATGAATAGTCTGCCGCTAGAAAGCGTCTCAGCGGAGGTTACTGGCTCCACCTTACGCGTGACCGTTAAAGAAGATGTCATCATGGTTATCTTTAATTCAGCTGATAATTGGTTACTGGTTGACCTGGAGGGTAAATTCTTACGGTCCTTATCTAGCGAAGAAATTTCACAGTTAGACGCCCCAGCTACTCCACCAGCTTTACCACTTAACCTGATCCCTAAAGTAGTTCTAAAAGAAACTGTTTTGCCCGACTTTACTGAACAAATTTATCCCTCCACCCGCTTAAACGCCTTAGGAGATTTGGATCATGGTTTGCGCAGACTTAACCTGACGCCGCGCCGCTACTTGCTAGAAAAAAGTACGGATACTTGGCTCTCAATTGATGTAGTGGAAAAAGATTACATCATTTATGTAGATTTAGAGCATTCCGTGGATGACCAACTAAAAACCTTAGATTCAATTCTTGAGCAACAGCAAGAATTACCAGGTATGTCTTATCTTGACCTAAGGTTTGGCAATCGGGTTTACATGAAGTAGAATCGTCAGGCTATGGAACAATTCGTTTTATTGCCTGCAGGCTATACGGAAGATCGCCCCTGGGGCCAATTCATTGTCTTAGAGGACACGCATAACCATAAAGTTAAGCGTCTCATTTTGCATCCTGGTAAACGCATTTCTTATCAGCGCCACGCTAGGCGCACAGAGCACTGGGTGGTCATTGCGGGGGTGGCTGAGATAACTCTGGATGACGCTACCACGCGTCACGTGCCAGGTGACACTATTCTCATCGCCCAAGGTTCTAAACATCGCCTGGCTAATCCCGGTGATGAACCGCTGATGGTGATTGAGGTCCAGCGCGGGACTTATTTTGGTGAAGATGACATTGAAAGGTTCGACGACGATTTTGGTCGAAAATAGCGACCGATTTAAATGCGCTGTGTTAAACCACGGGTACCAATGTACCCTTAGAAACAAAATAAATATTCGTGACTAACGTGAGGAGCTTACAATACAAATCTATGCACGCACTAGAACAACAAAAGGCACCAGAGTTCTCATTGGTTGATCAGAGCGGTAAACTGCACTCACTGGAAATGTATCGTGGCCAATGGGTCGTGCTGTACTTTTACCCACGAGATATGACTCCGGGCTGTACCATTGAGGCCTGTTCATTTAGGGATGCTACAGAAGACTTGAAAACTGCCGGTGCAGTTGTGCTGGGTGTATCAGCTGATACTGAAGCTTCACACAAAAAGTTCGCCTCTAGATTTAAGCTCACTTTTCCACTCTTGGTAGATGAAGAGGGGAGTCTGGCTAAAGCCTACGGGTCCTATGGCCAGAAGAAATTCATGGGCAGAAATTTTGAAGGGATCTACCGCAATACGTATCTAATAAATCCCGAAGGTCTAATTCAGAAAGTTTACCAGGGAGTAAAACCAGCTCAGCACGTAGCAGAGATTCTAGCTGACTTGAAAATGTTTTCTGCTGGTTAAATCAGCAAGGGGAGGGGGTTAGGTTAAAGCGGGGGTATCTATGCCCTCGTTTAACTTATCGCCGAAGGGTCGCACAATATATCTTCTACGACACATGTGCTATAAACCCAAGTATCCATTGAGTATTCACTAAGTGATCTGATCACCCCTAGGTACCTAATAATAACTCTACATCACGTCTAGCCAATAAAAGCTACCCGTTTTAAACAGACCCCAATTAGTTTTATTACGCGTCATCTCGCCCCAAACTACCGACCGATTTAAATGCGCTGTGTTAAACATGGGTACCTAGGACACGTCTATTTAGGCAGAAACGGCAGAGGGTTGATTGGAATGCCTCCCTTACGCAATTCAAAGTGTAAGTGTGGACCAGTAGATAAGCCTGCGCCCGGAGTTTTAGGCCTACCACCTGATAAACCAATAATGTCACCACGTCTAACTACCTGATCTTGCTTTACATCAATACGTGACAAATGGGCGTATAAAGTTGCTTGACCGCCAGAATGAATAATCATGACGTAGTTACCATACTGACTGCCAGTCCTAGCCCAAGCTACTACGCCAGGCGCAGCTGCTTCTAGAGGCGTGCCCTGAGGCATAGCAATATCTAGCCCTGAGTGTTCAAATAGATACCTAAACGGATACGTAGGGTCGTGAAATAATGTGGTGATAATTCCACGGGCCGGCCAAGTAATGGCTGTCGGATTAGCATCATCAATACCTATGCTGTCATCTACACTGTTCTGCAGCTCGTTGATCCTGGAAGAGATAGCCTGTTGCTCTTGTCTGAGTTCATTTACCAGTCCTCTGTATGCCTCTTCTGAACTTTCGGTTTGGGAGGCTAACACTTCTTTAGCGGATTTTTTTTCTTCCAGCCGACGCACCTGAACCTCCAGCTGAACACGCATCTTTTCTAGATCAGTTAACTTTTCTTCCTGCTTAGCTAGGTCATCTTCTAAGCCACTCCTGGTAGTTTTAGTGGCTGCCACGGTCTTACGTAAGTCTCCGTTAACTGCATGTAAATCAGCCGCCGCTTTAAACACTTCATCAAAGTTCTTAGCGTTCACTAGAAGCTCAAAAGCACCGCCTTCACTATCTTGTTTATGAATAGCTAACAGCATGCTGGCTAGCAACTCTTTTTCGTGGGCTAATTTGGCATTAGTGGCCTCAATTTCTCCGTTCACCATCTGGAGCTCCAACTGAACAGTGTCTATTTCTGCTTGAGTGGCTAAAACATCCAGTTGACCCATGGCAGCGTCATTCTCAATGAGCGCAATATCATTCATGAGCGAAGAAGATTTCTTAGCGTACTCGGCAATTTTTTTCTTATAATCGGCTAGCTTGCCATTAATAGATTCAATCTGCGCTTTTCGATCAGCGATTTCTTGTTGAAGCGCAGTTTGGTCAACCGTTAAATTCTCCGCGTAAAGCCAAGCGGGGCTAGCGGTCGAGGCTAACAACGCGCTAACCATGATTGCCTCCCCTATCCCCCATCGTTTCATAGGCTATACCTCACCCAACAAGCGTCGCAAAACGTTAGTTAAGCTTTGAAACCGCTAGCTCTATGCGCTTCAATGATTCATCTTTCCCAAGCGCCCACAGTAGCTCAAACGGACTGGCTGACTTCTCAGATCCTGACAAAGCCACACGCAACGGCCACAGTACGTTCCCGGTTGAAAGTCCCTTACCTGTAATATACTCTTTAATCATTTTTTCGAGAAC
>CAYGEQ010000011.1:5502-18763 GCA_964348985.1 uncultured Gammaproteobacteria bacterium
TCCCGGTTGAAAGTCCCTTACCTGTAATATACTCTTTAATCATTTTTTCGAGAACTGAAATATCCGCAAAGACCTTCTCGTCACTCGCCGTCAAAAACTCCTTCACGCCCGTAAGCTGAACTTCCGCATCCGCTACGTCCGCTTTTTTCCATACAAGGATAGCTGCATCGTACCCCGGCAACGCCAATTTGTTCTGCGCGGCCGTCACGAGCTCGAGGAGCGTGTTCGCTCGAGACTTCTCAACAATAACTGCCCGGCGAGCAGTCTCATCAGTGAGGTCGATCTCGGGCGCAAAATGCGCCAATGTTGAAATCAAAGCATCATCCCCCATCACATTCAGATAGTGGTGATTCATCCAATCAAGCTTTTCCATGTTCATGATCGCACCGGACGAATTCACTCGCGACAAATCAAAAAGCTTCACAAGTTCCTCACGAGTGTAAATTTCCTTATCAGAAGTCGGATTAAATCCGAGCGTGCTGATAAAATTGATAAGCGTTTCGGGCAAATAGCCCTTTGTGAGAAAACCTTCAACAGAAACGTCGCCTTTACGTTTTGAGAGCTTTGTACGATCAGCGTTCAAGATAAGCGGCACATGAGCGTAAATAGGCATGGTCCAACCAAGCATCTGGTGCAGCAAAATTTGCTTTGGCGTAGAAGAAATCCACTCTTCGCCGCGCAGTACGTGCGAAATCTCCATGAGGTGGTCGTCAACGACTACTGCCAAGTGATATGAGGCAAAACCGTCGGACTTCATGATTACCTGATCATCAACGTCGCTCAAGTTAAACTCAATCTTTCCCCGAATAGCATCATCAAAGGAAACCATTCCATCTGAAATTTTCATGCGGATAACGTGTGATTCACCTTTCGCAAGACGTTCAGCGACTTCTGTTGGTGACAACTTCAAACAGAGCCGATCATACTTCGGCGTTTGCTTGGCGGCAGTCTGCGCGGCGCGCATTTCTTCGAGCCGTTCCCTTGTGCAAAAACAAGCGTACGCGTGTCCGTCGCGGACCAATTGGTCTGCGTATGGCTTGTAAATGCCGAGCCGATCTGACTGCACGTACGGGCCGAACGATCCCTTTTCGGAGATGGTTCCGTCAGCGTTCAAGAACGGACCCTCGTCATAATCAATGCTCAGCTTTTCAAATGTTTTCAAAAGACTCTCAAGCGCGCCGGGTACAAGTCGAGCCTGGTCAGTATCTTCAATGCGTACAACAAATTGGCCTCCTGCCTGCCGTGCAAGAAAATAGTCGAACATTACTGTTCGAAGCGTTCCAATGTGCATGTAGCCGGTTGGCGAAGGGGCAATACGGGTTCTGACTGACATAATAAAGAAGAGAGGGTTCTAGAGGGTAATAAGGGGTTGTCGAGGGTTATCGGACTAACTCGTGAGCCACACGTTTTACAGCCTTTCTAAAGCGTCTACGCATCAAGGCTTCCCAGGCTACGGTGACCGGGAAAACAATCACGGCCCGGCCTATCCTCTGCCAGCGCCAGGGCTGTTTAAGCAGACGCCACAACCATTCTACTCCACGTTTACGCCAAGCTGGCGGTGGAATCAAGTTAGGGTGTGAAAGGGTGTGAATGGATCCGCCCACGCCAATCAATAAACGGACTGACGGCAAACGGTCTTTCATAGCGGCCATAACCTTTTCCTGCTTGCCCTGGCGGCGCCCCCTGCCCTGTCCAAGAGCCACGGCTATAACCACCGGCTCAAGCGAGGCAATACGAGCAATCACTGCCTCCGAGAGTCTCGGTGTTACGTCATCCACAATCCCGGGATCAAGCGGCACCACGTCCAGTGTAGGGTATTTCTTTTTGAACATCGCCCCCACCGCCTCTGGCTCCTTACCAGATCCACCCAAGAGTAATAAGCGCTTGCCCTCAAGTGCACACAGCTCTGCTAAGAGTTCGAGCGTCTCCACACCAGTGTGTCTAGTCTGCAAAACCTCTCCCTCTTCTAGCGCCGCACTAGCAAATCTCAAGCCAGCGCCATCAGGAATAGCCAGGTCAGCTCGCTCTAAAATAGTTCTAAATTCTGGATCACTCATGGCCGAAAGTAGAAATTCCGGGTTAGGAGTCACCACAATAGTTGGCGTCTGGCCGTGAAGACGCGAAAGCAGCTCCTCGCGCAGTTCAGCGTCCGTGAGGTCATCAATTTTGACGCCGAGAATTTTGTGTTGAGAGCGGGCCATAGTTGCGTCGTAAAACACTGTTACTTACGCTTTGAAATAAGCAGATGGCCCAGGATGACCACAGCGCCACCGGATAGGTCAAAAAATAAATCGGCCATGGTGTCCCCCACTCCCGGCTGGGAAGGAATGAATGACCAGTGATTGGCTCGCGCCGCCGCGTCAATGATAAATTCGTGCCATTCCCAAGCGATCCCAACCAATCCTACAAACCCAAGCAAAGTTAGAAAAACAATGGGTGCCGGTATACTGGATAAGGTAGCCCGCGGGTAGCCCAAGCCGGTTTGCCAAGCCACCACCGCTAGGTAGCCGATAGCCATACCGCCCATGACGTGAAAAGGGATGTCTATTTGGGGCCAAGCTGAGTAAAGCCCAAGTTTCAGTGCCGCCAAGTTCATGAAATAAACCGCAGCCCCTGGCGCTAACAATTTAAACGCTAATTTCCACATAAAAGTTATTTTTCATTGTACTTAACTGGCGGGGAAAAACAAGTTGACACACTTTATTTAGCACTCTAAAATGATGAGTGCTAACATCCCTCCTATACCGTATGACGCCCAACAATTTTACCAGCAAGTCCCAAGAGGCTATCCAGGAAGCGCAGATGATTGCCCACGCTAACGGCCAACAGGGTGTTGAACCTATTCACCTTCTCACCTCTCTAGTAGCTCAAGAGGAAGGCTTTGTGGTGACGGTTCTTAAAAAAATGGAGGTCTCTATCCCGGCCCTCAGAGCTGATATTGGCCGAGTCCTGGAGTCACTCCCCAAAGTCCAAACGCTCGAACGCGGTCCAGGCGGCCAAGTCATGCTCACTCCCCCGCTCGCCCAAGCCCTGCAGGTAGCTACTCAAAAAGCCAAATCATTTGGTGACGAATACATCTCTACAGAACACCTCTTCTTAGGTCTTATTGGCGATCGTCTTTTACATGAGCTTCTCTCTGCTCACGCCATCACCGAGGAGCGAGTACTAACTGCCCTCAAAGAATTACGCGGTGGGCAAAAAGTAGACTCAGCTGAACCGGAGGCAAAATTCCAGGCTATAGAGAAATATAGTTTGAATCTGACGGAGCGCGCTCGTCACGGCAAGCTTGACCCTATTATTGGTCGAGACGAAGAAATCCGCCGAGTCATGCAGGTCCTCTCCCGCCGCACCAAAAACAATCCTGTACTCATTGGTGAAGCTGGTGTCGGTAAGACCTCTATTGTAGAAGGTCTGGCTCAGCGCATTGTAGCTGGCGATGTCCCGGAGACGCTCAAGGGCAAGGAAGTTGTCTCCCTTGATTTAGGTGCTCTTATTGCTGGCACAAAGTTCCGTGGGGAGTTTGAAGAGCGCCTGAAGGCCGTCATGCGTGAAATCCAACAGGCCTCCGGCAAGTACATTTTGTTTATTGATGAACTACACATGTTAGTGGGCGCTGGTAAGGGCGATGAATCCCCCATGGACGCTAGCAACCTCTTGAAGCCAGCTCTGGCCCGCGGAGAACTACGCGTTGTTGGTGCTACTACCACTAAGGAGTACCACAAACACATTGAAAAAGATCAGGCTCTAGAACGCCGCTTCCAGCCTATCTTTGTGCACGAACCAAACATCCCTGATGCGATTGCCATGTTGCGCGGGCTTAAAGAGAAGTACGAACTCCATCACGGCGTACGTATTGCGGACGGCGCCATTGTGTCTGCCGTCGAGCTGTCTGCGCGCTACATCTCTGACCGCCAGCTCCCGGACAAGGCTGTCGACTTAATTGACGAAGCTGCCAGCGCTCTGCGTCTCCAGATTGAATCCATGCCAGAAGAGCTGGACCGTTTTAAGCGTGAAGGTATGCGCTTGGACATTGAACGCCGAGCCCTACTCAAAGAAGAGGACAAGGACTCGAAAATAAGACTAAAAGATATTGAAAAGCTCCTAGCGGACGTGAAGGAAAAATCTGAGGCCTTGGAACTGCGCTGGAAAGGCGAGAAAGATATCATCAGCAAGATCCGTGAAGTGAAGGCTGAATTAGACAAGCTAACCAGTGAGGCTGATTTTGAAGAGCGCCGCGGCAATCTAGAGATTGTGGCCGAAATTAGATACGGCAACATCCCCGCTAAACGGACCGAGCTGGAAAAATTAGAAAACGAGCTCCGTAAGTTCCAAGCTGAACGTGGGTTACTCAAAGAAGTTATTACTGAGGAGGACATTGCTCACGTAGTCGCTCGCTGGACGAACATCCCGGTGTCAAAAATGCTGGAAAGCGAGATGACTAAGCTCGCCCGCATGGAAGATGAGTTAAAACACCGCGTGGTTGGCCAAGAAGAAGCCATCACCGCTGTCTCTAACGCACTCAGACGGTCTCGCGCTGGCATCAGTGAGGAGAAGCGCCCAATTGGCTCCTTCATCTTCCTGGGCCCCACTGGAGTCGGTAAGACAGAACTCGCCAAAGCGCTGGCCGGTTTCATGTTTAATGACGAGAAGTCCTTAATCAGGCTAGACATGAGTGAGTACATGGAACGTCACAGCGTCAGCCGGATGATTGGCTCCCCGCCTGGCTATGTGGGCCATGATGAAGGCGGTCAGCTAACTGACATGGTCCGCCGTCACCCCTACGCCGTAGTCTTGTTCGATGAAATTGAGAAGGCGCACCCCGAAGTCTTTAACTTGCTGTTGCAGATTCTCGAGGATGGTCGATTGACCGACGCCAAGGGACGCGTGGTCAACTTCAAAAACACCATTGTCATCATGACTAGTAACATTGGCTCCGAGGCTATCTTGTCCAACGGCAAGCTTGATGGCATCGGCTTTGGCGAACTTGAAACCAGCAAGACAGACATCACCAAGAATAAGATCACCGAGCTTCTTAAAGAACAATTCCGTCCCGAGTTCTTAAATCGCATTGACGACATCATTGTCTTCCATGCGCTTACCGCGGGTAACATCGAGGGCGTGGTGGATCTCCAGTTGCAGCTCGTCTCAGCCCGTCTCAAGGATCAGCGCAACATCTCGCTGAAAGTCACGGACCGCGCGAAGAAGTTACTCGCCGAAAAGGGTTATGACCCTCATTACGGCGCCCGGCCTCTCAAGCGCGTCATCCAGCACATGATCCTTGACCCGCTTGCGATGAAGATTGTCTCCGGCGAAGTAAAAGAAGACGGTTCGGTCAGTGTAGATACCAAACAAGGAGAAATAGAAATCAAAACAAAATAAACAAAAAAGAGGCCCTGGGGAAGCCTCTTTTTTGTTAGGTGGCTGGTTTGTACTTCAAACCGTGATCAATACGGAAATTGTCGAACTGATCCTCAAGAAAGCTCTTAGACACCAGCTGGGTATCAATCTTTTTCTCGACGTTATCCAGTTTGTTCTCGACTCGATCAAGGCGGTTCTCGACCTTGTCGATTCGCTCATGCAACAGATCGAACTGGGGAATGAGGTTATGTTCCATCACGTTTGAGAACTTCTCATCAAAGGCACTCGAAAACTTCACATCAAATGCCTCTGATACTGCTTCCGTCACGATTCCCTTGATCTGTAAAAGATCCTCTTTGTTCATAACATAAACATTAAGAATTAAATCTCACGTTTGGGGAGTTATTTCTATTCTATCACAACAAAAAACGGGCCGTTAAGCCCGAGTTTTGCAGCTCTTATTTCTTTGAGTATGACTTGATGAACGCTAGCGTGGCGAGCAGCGATAAAAGAAATATCGCGGTGTCCTGTTGCTCTAACTCCCACAGGAACTTAATGGCGACAACCGCCAATACGCCACACAATAAAGCTGTTTTATCTAAATCTGCAAATTTCATATGCATATCTTACGCCTTAGCCCGCTCCATGGCTTCGACAATAATTGCCTTAGCTGCCGCAGCATCCTTCCAGCCCTCAATGTTCACTGCTTTCTTTTCTAGTAGCTTGTAGTACTGGAAGAAGAAGGCAATCTCATCTTTGATGTGCTGAGTGACGTCGGCAAGGTCATTAATGTGCTTGAAACGAATATCGTCCTTGGCAACTGCCAGGACCTTCTCATCCTGACCCTTGTCGTCGCTCATAACCAGAACGCCAATCGGACGAACGTCTACCGCTACTCCTGGGTGAAGTGGGTTCGTTACGAGAACCAAGACGTCGATCGGATCGCCATCGCCACCGAGAGTCTCTGGGAAGAAACCGTAATCAGCGGGATAAAACATTGGTGCGAAGAGTACGCGGTCCAACTTTACAATCCCCTGCTCTTTATCAAACTCGTACTTGTTCTGAGAACCCTTTGGAACTTCGATAATTGCCTGACAAATATCTGGAGCCTTAGAACCAATTAAAAGCTTCATAGAAAAAATTAGAAAGTGATAGGCACAGTAAATGAATCATCGTTCTGAGGCAAGCCAGAAGGATTGTCTTTCTCAAATACTAAAAAACCATTTGAACCTGGTGTTTGGCTAGGAAAGGTAACGGTGGTAGTGAACGGTACATAATCCTCAGTCATCCAGTCACCCTGCGCCTGAGCAATCCCTACCCCAAGCTCAGCGGAAGTAGCATCAAGTACGCGCACCGGGAATGACGCTTCAAAATACCAGTAGCCCCGAGCCTCACCCGACACGGTTAACGGACTCGTTAGGTTAGATGTCGTAACTGGAGCCGTGACCCGTAATAGGTCAAGGTACTGAAGAGGCATGGCACTCTGTGTGGGCGCTTCAGGAGCTGGTGTTGGCAGCACGTTGGCTGACTGAGTAGACGTAGCACAGCCTCCCCCAAGCATAACTAGTGCCGCGCCCGTGATAAGAATTTTCTTCAGCATATAGGCTAAAGTATACGGTAAAGTTTAAATTTTGTATACTGCCAGCGTATGAAACATCCGAAAATGTTTGCGCTTTTGTTGGCTTCTACTTTCCTACTGTCTCCTGCTCTAGAAGCCCTGGCCTTTGACCCTAACTACATTATCTCTGATGACGAGATGAGAGATTCCACCACCATGGACTTCCCGCAGATTGCGGCCTTCTTGTCCCGTGGCTATTTGGCTAACTATCGGACTGAAGATGTAAACGGTCTGTACAGAAACGCGGCCCAGATTATTCATTCAACTGCTCAGACTCACGGTATTAATCCGCAGGTCTTACTCGTCCTCCTCCAAAAAGAACAAAGTCTGATTACGGATGACTCCCCCACCCGCGGTCAGCTTGATTGGGCTACCGGTTACGCCGTCTGTGATGACTGCCATATTCATAACAGCAACATGGGCAAATATCAGGGCTTCGCTAAGCAAGTAAACTCCGCCGCTCTACAGTTTATTGAGGGCTACATGGCTGACATAGACTCCCGTGGCGTTACTTACGGTAAGTATGGCCCCGGTAGACCCATCACCATTGATGGCACTACTGTGGTTCCCGCAAACGCCGCTACAGCTGCGCTCTACGCTTACACTCCTCACCTAGAGGGCAACCGCAATTTCTCTACCCTGTGGAATGCTTGGTTTGGCCGAGACTACCCAGACGGTACGCTCATGCAAGTTCCGGGTGAATCTGGCGTTTGGCTAATGCAAAATGGTTATCGTCGAGCTATCACTAGCCAGTCAGCGCTCCGCTCCCGCTTTAACGCTAATCTGATAGTAAGCATTTCAAAAACTACTTTGGAACGCTTCGCTATAGGTAAGCCTATCAGTTTGCCTAACTACACTATTGTTAAAGATGAATCAGGCACCATCTCCCTCTTAGTAGATGACTCGCTCCGTCAAATTGATTCTATGGCCACCTTCCGGGCCATTGGCTTTTCTGAAGATGAAATAGTAGACATCTCAAACGCAGACGCCGCCGCTTATGACGCAGGGGAAATCATCACCGCCAAGACTCTGTACCCCCAAGGCCGTCTACTCCAGCTTAAATCAAACGGCGCCGTCTTCTATATTGAAAATGGCATTAGGCACGCCGTGCTTGATAAGAGCGTACTCTTAGCTCGCTTCCCGCATGACCCCCTCTTCCCAGCCGAGGCCATTGACGTTGAACAGTACAAAGAGGGTAAAGCCGTGGGGCTCCTGGACGGTTCACTCGCCAAGGCACCTGATTCACCAACCGTCTTCGTGATCTCTGAAGGGAAGCGTCGCCCCATCCCCACAGAGGCCGTCTTCACCTCTTTTGGGTACGCTTGGAAAAACATTGTCACCGTTCCCCAGAGCGTGCTAAACCTTCACCCACTGGGCGAAAACCTAACCTCTTCAGTGGAGGATAGAGTTCAAACAGCTGCCCGCTAATTTATGCTCGTCTTCGCTGGTCTGGTCCCAAATTCACCGCTACTCATGCCGGGTATTAACACGGCCCGCTTAAGTGAAGCTAAAGAGACCATCCATGGCCTGACTGAGCTGGCAGATGACCTCTACGCCGCCCACCCAGATATCATAGTTCTACTAGCTGACTGCGCTACTTCCTATCCAGACGCCTTCTCAGTGAACGTAGCGGACCCCTACACGGCGGACTTATCGGCTGTGGGTGATTTAGATTACAAAAAAACTTATCACCCAGATTTTGGCTTTGTTGATAGCCTCCAGAGGTTTGCCCGAAGTAATTCAATTCCCATCTCTCTATCAACTGACGAACAACTGACCTTCGCCTCAGCTGTCCCGTTGCATTATCTAACCAGTCACTTAAAAGATGTGAGGATCGTGCCCATCGCCCCCACAGAGCTAGATGGCAAGGCTCACTTTGCTTTCGGCAGCACCTTGCAACATCTAGTCATGCAAAGTGACAAACGAATAGCCGTCATTGCTACCGGCAACATGTCACATCAACCAACTCCAGCGGAGTTTGACGAAAAACTCCTGACCTTCATCACCGAGCGCAACAGCTCCGGCCTCCTCCAAATTGATCCTGACCTTATCTTGTCAGCCGAAGATACTTCATACCGCAATATCTGCATGTTACTTGGCACCCTAGACGGGGTTGATGCCACAGCACACCGCCTGTCCTACGAAAAACCGTTTGGGGTTGGTTATGCGGTGGTGAATTTTGCGCTGTGATCGCTGAGGTCATTCCAGCTCTGAGGCTCCCCCGGCGCTTTTCGTATTTTGATTATCAAATTCCTGACTCCATGGAGCTCGGTGTAGGTGACCTAGTTAATGTTCTTTTCCATGGTCGAGAAATTCTAGGCGTAGTGCGTGGCATCAAACTAACCTCTGAGGCCAAAAAACTCGCCCCCGTCCGGTCAGTCGCTCTGCGTGAATGGTGTGCTATCCGGGACGTCGAGCGTCTCGAAACCATCGCCTCATGTATTGTCCAATCTCCCTCCAGCCTCCTCCACGCTATCGGGCCTTCTCAGGGTCCAAGCTTCTCTCCCTCCTTACCAAGGAGGGAGTCGGAGGGAGGTATCAGTGTGAAACGCTCCGACGTAGACCATGTCACTGAACTCCTCAAGAACCCCGCTTCGGTCCAGGCAGTCATCGGTGACTTCGCGTTGGGGGTGGTTCTTGTTCACGCCCTCCAAAAATCCTCTAGTGATCAGGTACTCGTCCTTGTCCCTACAGAACGTGATGTTGAGCTTGTTGGCGCCGGGGCCATGCTCCACGGTCACACCAAACCACGCGAGCGGGTCTCCATAGCTTCAGCGTGGCGTCATGGCAAGATCAAACTACTGGTTGGTACCCGGCTAGCCTCACTTCTGCCAGCTCAAAAAATCTCCGCCATCATCGTCCTAGACTCCGGCAATAATGAACACGCCAGCACCCGCCGTAACCCCCGGTTCGACTCCCGGGAAGCCGCCAAACTTTTAGCCTCCCAGCACCACGCCCATCTCTTCTTCATTGATCCTCTCCCCCGTCTCGAAGAATCCCCCGTTCCTTCCTCTCACGCCTCTCAAGCCTCTTCCCCCACTCTAATCTCCCTCAAAAACCCCCTCGAACGCTCTTCCCTAGACCTCATCTCCACCTCTTTACTAGAGGCCGTGGAGCAGACTTTACTTTCAAGTAAAAAAGTGTTACTTTTGCTAAATCGCAAGGGTGTAGCTAAGCGACTCCAATGTGGAGCCTGTGGCCATATTCCCCTCTGCGGAACCTGTGGGAACGTGCCCAGTGTTCGCCAAGATGACCTGGTTTGCGCTCATTGCGGAACTGAAATGTGGCTACCGGAAAAGTGTCCGTCTTGTGGCAAAGCCAAGATCCACCTACGAGGCATTGGTGGAGCCAAAGTAGCTGATGATCTCCAAAAGCAATTTCCCGGCGAAAAAATCGGCGTGATTGAAAAGGGACGGGTAGAAAATCCAGACGCGAATATTCTGCTGGTCACCGAATACTTCTTCAGCTCTTTTCATAAACCGTTTGCTAAAATGAATCTGGGCGTGGTGGCTGATCTCGCCGGAGATCTAGGCCTACAGAATGATGACTTTAGGAGCGCCGAAGAAACCGCTCGTAAACTTTCCCGTCTGGCCCTCTTGGCCAAGCGAGAAAACGCTGAGTGCATCATCCAAACCTGGCTCCCGGACAACATCTCACCCATGTTGAACCTGTCAGAGTTCATCACAGCTGAACTAGAGTTACGTGAACGCTACAAACTCCCCCCGTTCTCTTCCCGCTATCTTCTCGAAGGTACAACCACTGATGAACTTCCCGCCGAACTCAAAACCTTAGCTCGACCTCACGGCGAGGCAATCGAAATCAGATCCCCCTTGGTGTACGGACAAGGCGCCGCCTTGTCCCTACACCCACTCCCGGACTCAATCAAAATCACCCCCGACATCTCCTATGCCCTCCATGACCGTCCTCCACAACCCAAATAAAGAACTGCGCGTTGTCTCCGCTCCGGTGGAGGCCTCACGTTTGGGCTCTAAAGAAATAAAGAAACTAATCGCTGATCTCAAGCTGACCATGAAAGAAGAGAACGGTGTAGGCATAGCCGCCCCGCAAACGGGCGTACATGAGCGTGTGATCATTGCGGAGACAGAAGATGGTCCAACGGCCTTTATTAACCCAGAGATCACGGAGCGCGCATTTAAACTCGTGGACTCTGAAGAAGGCTGTCTATCCGTGCCTGGGATTTGGGGCATTGTGAAACGCCACCGTTCTGTTACCGTTAAGGCATTACAGGAAGACGGCAACGCGATCACTATCCGCGCCACCGGACTTCTTGCTATCATTTTCCAACATGAAATCGACCACCTCGACGGCATCCTTTTTATTGACCGTGCCACAGACTTGCGAAAAACCGGAACAAGCCGGATCTAAACTGCGCGTCGCCTTCTTTGGCACGCCAGACTTCGCTGCACGGTTTCTTTCGGGTCTTATAGATGACTCTTACTTTAACGTGGTAGGCGTTATCACCCAACCAGATGAACCAGTTGGCAGAAAGAAAGTCCTCACGCCTCCCCCTGTCAAAACCCTCGCCCTAGAAAAATGCGTTCCCATATATCAGCCAACCAAAGTTAAGGACGAATTTTTCTTAAAGGCTCTAGAAGCCCTTAAGGCCGATATTTTCGTGATCGTGGCGTATGGTCGAATCCTCCCGCAGGCTCTCCTCGACATGCCGAGCCTGGGTTGTGTAAACGTCCATCCGTCTAAACTTCCCATGTATCGTGGCCCGTCCCCTATGCAAGCGGCTATCGCAGCCGGCGACCAAACAACGGCCGTCACCATCATGAAGATTGATGCCGCCATGGATCACGGCCCTATCCTGGCCCAGGAAGAGATTAAACTGTCTCCAGACGAAACTATTTCTACGCTCACGGAAAAAGTCGTCACCCTTGGCGACCCACTTCTTCGGAACACGCTCAAAGCTTTTCACGAAGGCAGCATCGTTCCCCGCGAACAGGATCACGACGCCGCCACCTTCTGCAAAATCCTTACGCGCGAGGACGGCAAAATCTCACTATCCGAGGATCCCATTATCCTGGATAGAAAAATCCGCGCCTTAAATCCTTGGCCCGGCATTTGGACTCTCGTCGAGCATGACGGCAAGGAATTGCGTGTCAAAATTCTGAAAGCAAAACTCTCAGGCGGTAAACTGGAGATCCTCGAAGTCCAACCAGAAGGCGGAAAACCCATGAAAACGGAGGATTTTAAACGGGGATACGGTAAACTTTTGAGCTAACTTCAGCTATTTAATTGACTTTTCTAGCATTTACTGCTAGTATTTTCTGTTCGGACTGTTCATTTCACCCCTCAGTTTTGGAGCTATCATGCCCGAAAAAGTACCCCTGACCAACAAGCAGGCTGCTAACCTCTGGGACAAGCTGATGCGCCTCCCGGGCAAGCCTCCCAAGGAAGTCATCCTGAAGATCGCGCTCGAGCACGAATGCCTGAGCGGCCGAGCAGTGGCCGAGCTCCTGACCCGGGATCTGACCAGCGGAGAGCTGCTGGATCTGGTGCTTAACTGGGATAAACGTCTGGAGCGTGATCTGATGGAGCAGGTCGGCGCCCGGTTCCTCACCGCCTCGCCAAGCAAAGACGAGCTCATGAAGTTCGCGTGTAACTGGCCCACCAAAGTCACCGATGCCCAGCAGAACGAAGCCGGTAAGCGGCTGCTCAGCAGCGAGCTTAATAACTACGACCTCCAGCATTTGATCCTGAGGGGCAGTGTCAGATACGAACTCCTGCAAGAGGCATGGGAGCGACTCTGTTCGAACGGGGTATTGAGCACTGACTTCCTGATCAACACGGTTAAACGACACTCGGAACTGATCGGACAAGCGGCCTTTCGTCAGCTCATGGAACGCGACCTGAGCGAAGCTGAGACCGTCTCTATTATGATGGCTCGGCCTTACTACTGGGAACACACTTGGGGAGCAGTCAAAGGCAAGCTAGATAAGCAAACCCTGTGCAGGCTGCGGCGCAACAGCGGTCATGAGTTCGGGACCGTAATCGCACATGAGTTGATTGAGCGCTTTCCCCAAAAGCACATACTCATGTCTATCGTCACAAGTGGACAAAATGCAGCAGCGATGGCCGCGGGTAAGATCCTGCTCAACCGGCCGCTCATGAACGCTAACTTAGTAGCGATCATGCACTGTGTAGTCGAACTTCGTGAAGAAGCTTGGCAGCGGCTCTTGAAGCAAGGAGTCACACAGGCGGACGCGCTGAAGATCAGCAAATACGTGCCCAGTCTGCGAGCTGCGGCGCGGGCGGCCG
>CAYGEQ010000012.1:0-15231 GCA_964348985.1 uncultured Gammaproteobacteria bacterium
TATGGGCCAACCGGTGGCTGGTGGGACATTTTCTACTCTTGGAACTTTACCCTCCCCCTCCTCTTAGCTGTCGCCAGCCTCCCCCTCGTCTATAGGCTTGGGCAAAATAATGAAAAAAGTCTGGCGCAACGCCTCGGAATCCTCACCGTAGGCATTTTCATCATCACTTTCCTACTCTCAACGTTATTCGTTTTCAAAGATGTCATTGTCTTTGAGCAGTTCGAATATGCGCTGCGTCTGCTTCACGTTATTCCCCTTCTCCTCTCTGTCCTAAGCGGTCTCCTACTATCGAAACTTCTAGATTCAACGGCGCAAAAACCAATTCTAAACCTACTCATCATGGGTCTAGCGGCGCTCGCCATGACCGCTTCGCTGTATTTCAGCTACCCGCAAGAAAATCCCAAGGTACAAATTGCGGGGCCAAGTGTAAGTGAGGCTGATGTCTTGGCGGTTCACAAAATCGACGAAGATGCCAAAGGCGAACCGTATATAGTGCTCTCGAATCAAATGACTTCTGCGGCGGCTATCCAAGAATTCGGTTTTCGGGACTATGTGCAGACTGACACGGATGAAGTTCTCTGGTACGCCATCCCCACCGGCGGTCCGCTCTATCAATTTTATTCTGACATGACTTACTGGCAACCGCGTCGAGACTTTGCAGAGAACGCCGCTGACTTTGCCAACGTCAAGACCGTCTACTATCTAGTCTATCGGTACTGGCCAGGCTACGAACACATCTCTAATCTCATTGGCAAAGATGCTGACAGCATCATGCGCGTAAATAAGGGTGATATAATTATTTTCAAATTCAACGTTTCTAAATAATTATGGCGTCAACTCGCGTCAAAACGAATACCGAAACTAGCGTGCAAACAAAAATTGCCATCGCTTTTGCGGCTGGTGGCCTGTTAGCTGCCTCCGCTGGGTTTGTACTCTCCGCTAGACCACCAGAAAAAAGACCACCAAAACCACTCGGCATGAGTCTAGGTGCTTGGATTCCAGCTGGCTACGTACCCGCCGGTTACGTACCAGGTGGCTACGTCCCAGGCGGTTACTGGTACGGCAACGGCAGTACCCCTGGCTATTACTACAGTGGCAAAACAGTCCCCGGTCACCCTGCCCCATCCGTCCGCTACGAGGGCCGGTACGAATTCCTGCGATAATCAATCATGACCCAAACAAAAAAACCGTCCCAAGGGACGGTTTTTTTGGAGCGGGTGGAGGGAGTCGAACCCTCATCATGAGTTTGGAAAACTCAGATAATAACCGCTATACGACACCCGCAAGCTCAAATATATTAACAGAATCTAAAAACATTGTAAACGGATACGAAAACCCCGCACTCCTGTACGGAACGCGAGGGTTCCGAGGGACTGCGGGGTACGGATCAGTTGTCAGATACCCGTGGCTGATACTCATCGGCCGAGTACCACCTGTAGGCCCAGGCGTTCAGATGGGGCAGGTCTCGCTGCTGACGCCGGTCATAGTGTTTAACTATGTAAGCAGACGCGTGGATCAGAAGACCGTGCTCCTCAATCCATACTTTCGCCTGGATCATGACCGCTTCAGTCAAGATCGCCACTTGGCCAAAGTACTTACCTTCCTCCTCTGATGTCAGAGCGGTGCTCGGCGAAGATTTGTGGAAGGCCTCGTCAGTGACCACGAGCCCGCAGTGCTTTTTCACTGCTTCCCGAAAAATATCCTGCGCCATGCGCATGTGATCAATGTCAGGCATCACGCCTCCCTTGCTTCACGCACGCAGTGGAGAAGATCTCCGGGTTAACTCAATGGGCGAGATTGCCCGTCAACGAAGCTCATAGCAACGCGCATTCGGCTGTGCGGATGACGGGTGCTTCCTCACGTAGCCCTGGCCAGTGCCGAGCGAACTCAGCAAGGCCATGATAGCCTCACAGAAGTGATCGAACAGCTCATGTGGCACCGTACAGGCTACCAGATGACTGTCAGTCCGACCAATCTTATTCCCGAAAAAGTAAGTTTGAAACTTACCGTGCGGAAACACGGAAACGCAGACGCCCGTAACCGACCACTCAAACATGACGCGGTCGCCGGGCTTGAGTGTAACCGGCTCGCCGGCCGAGTTCATCAGTTGTTTTTGGAACATGCCGGCCTCCTCACAGGTTGGGTGGAATACCCTCGATTCTCACGAATGATTCCGGTTTCCGGAAACCGGCAACCGGTTTTCATGAGAATTGAGGGTAACCGGATTGCTGTTTCATGGCAATCCGGTTATACGCGTCATTGTGAATGCGGACCGCTAGTCAGCGACCACGCACCACTCGTCCCAGTAGGCCTTGCTTTCGGCGGCCTTCGTGCGGATCTCATCCCCGTTCCAAGCGAGCGCCTCATGGTTCCCGCCGGCCAGGTTATGCACCAAGCGGTAGGGACTGAGCGGAGCCTTCGGTCCGGCGAACCCGAGCACGGACACGAGCACGTGGGTGGCGGCGCTGCGCTCGATGAGCGACAACTCGCCTTCATCGTTCGTCACGTCCGGATCGGCCAGGTAAGCCTCCCGGGTGTAGACGATGATCGCCGCGCGCTCCACCTCCGCGGCCGCGTGGCGGCGCAGGTACAGATCGGCCTGTCCGCGGTACACCCGGACGATGAAGTCATCCGGATTGCCGGTTCGCCGGCCGACACCCGCGGAGATGAACGGCGCGAGATCGTCACAGGGGATGAACCCCTGTCCCGGAACCCGCTGACTGGCGAAGTCGAACTGGGAGATGACCTCAATGGCCGTCTTGTCGAACCCCTCCTTGTCGGTCACCTTGGTACCGACAGTCAGGTCGTTGAACGCAGACACCAGCTTGGAACACACCAGACAAACAGACATGTGATTGTACTCCTGGGTATGAGCTACCCTCGATTCCCACAATCGTATGTGATTATGAAAATTGAGGGTCCGGTCGAACTACTTCTTTTGAAAGCAGTCCGACCGTACGTGTCACTTGCGGAGCGCGTGGACCGTGTCGATGTCCTGGCTCGGGAGCCAGTGCTGGACGTCGGTCCAGCGTCCCGGCTTATCGGCCCAGTCGGAGCCGAGGCGGTCCTTGTGGTCGGACTTCAAGTCGCCCTCGGTCGGCCAGGAGAGGCCAAGCGCGGTGACGCACTTCTTCCAGCCGCTCGAGAGCTGCTCTTGCATGTCTTCGACGGAAGGATCAGTGAGGAAGATGTGGTCGTCCGGGACGAGCTTCCGCCACCAATCGTCCGTCTCGACGAGCTTCGTGCGGGTCGTGGTGATGAACACCTCGTATCCCTCTTCGATGGCGCGCTCGAGCAGTCCGGTGGGCTTGTATCGAGGTACGTCTGAGCCGGGCAGATACTTCTGAATATCGCTAGTGGTAAGAACAATGCGACGCATGGTCACTCCAATCGCGGGCAGGAATTGCCCATCATTGGCCACCACGTTTGTGATGAGCACTGATGAGCCGGCCGGGAGATGATGTCTCTCCCGACCAGACGTAGCTAATTGTTGTCGAGCTCGGCCCGCGTCTTCATGACGCTAAGGTCCACGCCCGGCAGATCTGCTGGCTCGTCAACGGCTTCGCCGATGACGTAGTCCAGGAAGTGCCAGTCGGGCACGTCCATGACGTAGTCGCTCCAGTTGGCGCCGTAGATCTCCTCGGCCAAGGACTCAGACTGGATCCAACGGATGATGGGGCTGTACAGAGAATCAGGATTCTCCGTCACCGCGTACACTTTCGGATCCGACTGGCTCTTGATGAGCACCGTCCCCGGCTTGTAGGCCATGTTCCCTCCCAAGGTCAGGGATGACGCGTACTCATCAGACACCTCCGTCACCACGTCGTAGCTATCCTCCCAGGTCAAAAATACCTGGGGAGATGGAAAAGCGTACCGAAGGGAGTACTCATCCACGTACCAAATGGTGGACACCGTGGTGGTCACGATGTACGCCGGAGCGTCTTCCGTGGCCGGATCGCAGTCGTCATCGAGATCGTTGCCGTGAACTTCGAGCGTATCCGGATGGATGCTCGAGTCACCGTCGTCGCAGTCGCCCTGACCTTGGATCGAAGGAACGTATCCGTCCTCCCACTCGTCGCACACGTTGACCTGAACGTAGTTGTTCGGATCACCGTAGCCGTCACCATCCGTGTCCGCGAGCCGGCGCTCCGTGGTGGAGCAGGGCTCGAACCCGGTGTCGGTATCAGCCACGTCCGTGTCCGTTTCGTCTGTCTCGACGGGGTCGGAATCGGCCACGTCAGGCGCGCAGCCGGTCACGAGGACAAGAACGGCCAAGAGGTTGAAACGCATGAGCTGACTCACAGTGAATGGGCACGCTGGCCCGGTTTTGAATATAGAACTTTGGGCATTGACCCTCGATTCTCACAAACTGGTGGAGGCCAATTTATGAGAATTGAGGGTCGGGTCGGAAAGCGCTATTTGATTAGCGTTCCGGCCCTTACGATGCTACGGCTCAACCGTGACGTGCCAGATGGCGCTGTCAAGGTTGGCGTAGCTCACGGTCGTGCCGGTCTTGGGATCCTGCCAGGCCACCGAGATGGTGACGAGGTAGTCGCCGAGCGGAACCGAGCGGAGCGCTTCCGGACGGAGGAAAAAGCTGCGCGAGTCGTTCAGTCCGAGCGTGAAGCTCGTGAACTCGCCGAGCTCGGCGCTCGAGTAGGTGCCATCCCAGGTCGCACCGACCTCAGGGGCGACGGCAGACTCGTACGTGTTGTTGTACCAACCACTCGGCGCGTTCCACTCTTCGCGCGGATCGTGGGCGATCAGCAGGTTCGGCGCGGTCTCGGTCTTCGGCATCTGGGCGCCGTCCACACGGACGGCGTTCATCTGCACACCGAGAATATCCACCTCGCCGCACCCCTGCTTCGAAGTGACATCAAACCCGACGCCGTTGTAGTCGCTACCCTGATACACAACGTTGCTGTGCGTAGCGCTGAACCGCACGAGCGGCATGGCGCCAACCGTGACGTCCACGTAGTGACCGTCTTCGGCGTAGGCGCGGAAGGTGAGATCACAGGGATCTTCTTCAGCCAATTCGGCGGTGTCCGCGGGATCG
This sequence comes from uncultured Gammaproteobacteria bacterium, assembly GCA_964348985.1. Taxonomy (GTDB): domain Bacteria; phylum Patescibacteriota; class Patescibacteriia; order UBA9934; family UBA9934; genus JAGORL01. Next base: position 5,057 of record CAYGEQ010000012.1, read on the forward strand.
CTATCGATGTCCAACTCCTCGACATCGAGGATGTCGACGGTCTCGACGGTGTCGGTATCAGCCACGTCAGGAGCGCAACCGGTCACGAGGACAAGAACGGCCAAGAGGTTGAAACGCATTGTGAGTCTCTAGTGTTTGGGCACGATGGCCCGGTTTTTTCAGACACCCTGGGCATTGGCCCTCGATTCTCACAAACTGGTGGAGGCCAATTTATGAGAATTGAGGGTCGGACCGTGGAGTTTTCAGGCTTCACGATCCAAACGAGAGGAGCAACTTGCCGATGAGGTCGAGGTCCTGACGGGCCACAATCATCATCTTTTGGTACTTCTCAGCTTCCTTGAGGTCACCAATCTGTACCGCGAGCTCATGAAGCTCGGTTGCCTCTGTGAGGCGTCGTTCAATGCTAGGGATACACTCCCTGAGTCCTTTCACCGCTTCCGACATGTGACTCCCTGGGTTGTGTGATTACTTGGTGATGTGGAGATCCCCATTTGGGCCAAGCTCGGAAAGAAGGTTGAACAACGAAAGTCCCGCGATTCCAGTTACCTGTGTGCCAGTCCTATGTAGTAAGGATTGGAGGGTAATGAGAATCGCGGGACCTTTGTTGCACCTCCATTGCAACGTATTACTATAACAGAAAATACGACTTTTGTCAAGGAGAAATGCCTAAAATACCGCTAAAATTAGAGGAGTTTAGGTGATTAGGAGATTAGGGGTTTAGACCCTATTCTGTGCTGACCAAGCAATAGCCAGCGCATCCGCAGCGTCGTCAGGCTTGGGAATCTTCGATAGTCCAAAGACCGCCTTTACCATATCCTGCATTTGGCGCTTATCAGCCTTCCCGTAGCCAGTTAGGGCCATTTTTACCTCAACTGGCTTTACCTCCTGGACAGATATTCCGTATTTGGCGGCCAAATAGAGGAGTATTCCACGTACTTCGGCTACTTTTAGGGCAGTAGTCACATTTTTAGCAAAGAAGAGCTCCTCAATGGCTATTACATCAGGCTGGTGGGCTTTTATAAGGCTTTCCGCGTCGTCATTGATCTCGAGTAGCCTCTTCCCCTGCTTCTCCCCCGCCTTAGTGGTAATCACGCCAAAAGTGACCGCCGTGGCCTTCCCGCGGGTCACGTCGATCACTCCAAAACCTAATCGACCATATCCAGGATCAAAGCCGAGTATGCGCATGCCGGTAGTTTACTCGAAAAAGAAAAACGAGCCCATGCGGACTCGTTCTTCTTTTCTTATTCTGACTTTTCTGCCGGAGCTTCGCTTGGCGTAGTTCCCATTGCTGGGCCTTCAACCGCGATTTCTGCGGCCATGACCGGAGAAATAGTTACCGGTTCGGCTGGCTCTGGGAGGTCTAGGACCACTTCGTTACCAGGGAAACCTGTTCCAGTTGGGATAAGGCGACCAATGATCACGTTTTCCTTAAGACCGGCCAACTCGTCAACCTTACCAGTAACTGCAGCGTTGATCAGAACGCGAGCTGTTTCCTGGAAGGAAGCTGAGGACAACCATGATTCAGTGGACAAGGAAACCTTGGTCACACCAAGCAGTAGCTGTTCAAACTCGGAAATCTTTCCGCCGGAAACTTCCATGCGGTCCTGTTCATCAAGCAACATGGCCTTTTCCACCACTTCTCCTGGAAGAAGCTCAGTGTCTCCTGGGTCGCCAATGCGAACACGGGAGAACATCTGGCGAATAATGACCTCAATGTGCTTGTTGTTAAGCTTTTGACCCTGTGAAGAGTAAATGAACTGCATTTCTTTGGACAAGTACTTCTCCACGGCGTTCTGGCCTTTGGCTTTAAAGAGCGCCTGCAAGTCCAAGTGTCCGTCAGTCAGTGCATCACCGCCCAAGACTTCATCACCATCCTTCACATACAGCGTGTAGCCGTGCGGAATGATGTATTCACGAATCTTCTTAGCGTCATGAACAACAGTGACAGTGGCCTTTCCTACCTTCGCTACTCCCCCAACGTCAGTAATAATCTTTTCGCCAGAGGACTTCTCAGCAATAGCGTCACCGGCCTGGACCTTCTCGCCATCTTTGACGAGCATAGATCCACCGCGACCAATCACGAATGGCTTCTCTTCCACTGCCTCATAGCGCACGCGGACAATCTTCTGACCAGGCATGGTGTCGATAATCTCCTTACCAGTTCCTACCTGAACCACTGTGCGGGAAGCTTTTTCAATTTCTACTGAACCCGCTACCTCCGTCATGATGGCCTTACGCTTTGGCAATCGAGCTTCGAACAATTCTTCAACACGTGGAAGACCCTGGGTAATATCTTTTCCAGCCACACCTCCAGTATGGAAGGTACGCATAGTCAGCTGTGTACCAGGCTCACCAATAGACTGCGCGGCCATAATACCCACCGCTGTACCCATCTTAACTAGCTTGTTGTGTGCCAAGTCATAGCCGTAACACTTCTGACAAACACCACGGCGAATCTTACAGGTCATCACTGAACGTACGTGTACTTCTTCCAGGTCTTCCTTAGCTTCCTTAAGTTCACGGATGTGATCTTCAGTTAGAAGTTCACCGGCCTTAAGCAAAGTCTTCTTGCTACCTGGAACCTTCACGTCAGACAGGACCACGCGTCCAAGAATACGAATCAAGAGTGGCTCACCAATCTCATCAGATTCAGTCTTAGTCATGATCACACCCTTGTCATCACCACAGTCTACTTCGCGGACCACTACATCCTGGGCCACGTCTACCAGACGACGAGTCAAGTAACCTGCGTTTGCAGTTTTAAGTGCGGTATCAGTTAGACCCTTACGCACACCGTGGGAGGAGATGAAGAACTCAAGTACGGATACACCATCCTTAAAGGATGACTTCACCGGCAACTCAATAATGTCTCCAGAAGGTGACGTCTTCAAGCCGATCATACCGATGGTTTGAGTCAACTGACCCCAAGCTCCACGAGCACCGGATTCAATCATGGTGTAAGCCGAGCTGGTCTTCGGTAAAGCAACCTTAGAAAGCTCCGCCACGCGGTCCTTAATTTCTGTCCAAACTTTAATGATTTGGGTGTGGCGTTCGCTCTGAGTCAAAAGTCCCTGAGCGTAATAGTCCTCAATTTCCAAGATACGCTTATCACCTTCAGCAATCAGCTCCGTCTTTCCTGGAACATCTGGCAAACCGTCCATGCTGTAGGAATAACCGGACTTAGTAGCGTATTCAAAACCTAGCTCCTTAAGATCATCAAGCAAGCTGGCCGTGAATTCCTGTCCGTAGTACTCCAAACAATCACGAACGATGTTCGCCAGTTCTTTCTTACCCATGGTCTTGTTCTGGTAACCAATCTTGGGTGGGAATTTCTGATTCCAAACAATGCGTCCGGCGGTGGTAATCATGCGCTCGCCATTCATGCGGACGCGGATCCACTGCTGGTACTTGATGACGCCCATTTTAAGCGCGTAAAGAGCCTCGGTCTCATCAGAGAAGGACTTGAGATTCTTCTCATCTGGTTCCGTGTCCATGTTCGTCAGGTAGAAAGAAGCCCAAGCAATATCTTTTCCAGGCGTAGCCACTGGTCCACCAAATGATGGCTTCAAGAGGTTACGGATAGAAAGCATGATGTGCTCAGCTTCGTAACGGGCTTCTGCGGTCAACGGCACATGTACAGCCATTTGGTCGCCGTCGAAGTCAGCGTTATACGCTTCACAAACAAGTGGGTGAATCTTAATGGCCTTACCTTCTACCAACTTAGGGCGGAAAGCCTGAATACCAAGACGGTGAAGCGTAGGAGCGCGGTTAAGAAGAACAAAGCTATCTTTAGTTACTTCTTCAAGAATATCCCAAACTTCTGGGCGGTCCCCTTCAATAAAGCGGTTAGCTGAGCGAATGTTGTGCACGTACTCACGGGCAATCAACTTAGAAATAACGAATGGGCGGAAGAGCTCAAGCGCCATTTTCTTAGGGATACCACACTCGTCCAAGTGAAGGTGCGGACCTACCACAATAACCGAGCGTCCGGAGTAGTCAATACGCTTACCAAGCAGGTTCTGGCGGAAACGACCCTGCTTACCCTTCAAAATATCAGCCAGTGACTTCAACTGACGCTTCTTTCCGGTAGCGGCAATAACCGTCTTAGACTGACGAGCGGAGTTGTCGATCAAAGCGTCAACAGCTTCCTGAAGCATGCGCTTCTCATTACGCGTAATAACTTCTGGCGCGTTTAGAGTATGCAAACGGCGCAAGCGGTTGTTGCGGTTAATGACCCGGCGGTACAGATCATTCAAGTCAGACGTAGCGAAACGTCCACCATCAAGAGGCACCATGGGACGCAAATCAGGTGGGATGATTGGGATAACCCTAGAAATCATCCAGGCTGGCTGGATATCATTCTTCTCAAGCGCGCGGAAGAGCTTCAAACGGCGCATGATGCGGTCATACTTGGCCTTAGAAGAAGTACCAACTAACTCTTCCTTCAGCTTAGTAATGGTCTCCCCTACGTTAATGCGTTCCAGGAGCTTAACTACTGCGTCCGCACCAATAGCCGCATCAAACACGTGGCCATAGCGCATGGACCAATCGTGGTAAGTGGTCTCAGAAATAACCTTGAGCGGAGCAATTTCCTTCAAATCCTTATCCACCTGAATGAAATCAGTCTCTAATTCCTCTAACTTGGCGTCAGCCAAATCAGTAATACGGTTCAGCTCGGCCTTAAGTTCTTCACGCTTAGTGAACTTCTCCTTAGCCCGGTCTTCATCACGCTTCTTCTCTCCCTCAATCATCTTCTTCTTAGCCTTGTACTCTTCTTTCACCTGTTCAAGGGTGAGCAAGCGAGCCTCTTCATTCACGTCAGTCACCATGAAGGCGCCGAAGTAGACTACTTTCTCAATAGCCTGCACGCCCAGGTCAAGAATAGTGCCAATCTTAGAAGGGACACCGCGCAAGAACCAAATGTGAGTGACCGGAGCGGCCAACTCAATATGACCCATGCGTTCACGGCGCACTGAAGACTGAGTGACTTCTACGCCACACTTGTCACAAACAATGCCCTTATAGCGGATCTTCTTGTACTTACCGCAGTAACACTCCCAGTCCTTAGAGGGTCCAAAAATCTCTTCAGCAAATAGACCCTGCTTTTCTGGCTTCTGGGTGCGGTAGTTAATGGTTTCTGGTTTAGAAACCTCGCCGTAGCTCCAAGAGCGGATTACTTCTGGGGAAGCAACCTTGAGGCGAATGGAGTCAAAGTCCGTAGACTTTAATGTTTCGAATTTCATGGCCATAGGTTGTGTTTAGTTCCGCTTAGGAGCTCCGCCGTCGCCGAGTTCCACTTTCTTATTGTTTCTCAAGAGTTCCACGTCCAAGCTCAAGCCCTTAAGTTCACGAATAAGCACGTTAAAGGACTCAGGGATGTTCACCTTGGTAATTGGCTCGCCCTTAATGATGGACTCGTAAGCCTTAGCACGTCCTGGAACGTCATCAGACTTAATGGTGAGAATTTCCTGAAGAGTGTGGGCGGCGCCGTAAGCTTCAAGAGCCCAAACTTCCATTTCTCCAAAACGCTGTCCACCAAACTGTGCCTTACCTCCCAGCGGCTGCTGAGTGATAAGTGAGTATGGACCAATAGAGCGCTGGTGCATCTTATCTTCCACCATGTGGTTCAGCTTCAACATGTACATGATACCCACTGTCACCGCGTTATCAAACGCTTCACCGGTGCGGCCATCATGCAAACGCAACTGACCAGATTCTGGGTAACCAGCATCACGTAGTTCCTTCTTAATAGATTCTGCAGGTGCGCCAGCAAACACTGGAGCAGCTACTTTATAGCCGAGCTTTTCAGCAGCTAGACCTAAGTGAACTTCAAGAATCTGACCCAAGTTCATACGAGAAACCACACCAAGTGGGGTCAAAACTACGTCTACCGGGCGACCATCAGCAGTGAATGGCATGTCTTCTACAGGAACAACAATAGACACAACACCCTTGTTACCGTGACGACCAGCAACCTTGTCTCCAGCCTGAAGCTTACGCAGGTCAGCAATGGTTACCTGGATAGACTTGATGACTCCTGGAGGGAGGTTGTCACCTTCCTCGCGCGAGAACACCTTTACGTCGACGACTTTACCCTTACGACCGTGTTCGAGGTACAAAGAAGAGTCACGCACATCGCGGGCCTTGTCACCGAAAATGGCGCGGAGCAATTTCTCCTCAGCGGACAACTCGGTTTCACCCTTTGGAGTGATCTTACCGACAAGAATATCGCCGGATTTAACCTCAGCACCGATACGGATGACACCTTCAATGTCGAGATTCTTCAATTTCTCCTCGGAGACGTTCGGGATGTCGCTTGTTACTACCTCAGGTCCGAGCTTAGTGTCACGAACATCAAGCGTCAGGTGCTCCAAGTGAATAGTGGTGAAGCGATCAGCCTGAACAACACGCTCAGACACAATAACTGCGTCTTCGTAGTTGTAACCGTCCCAGCTCATGAAGGCCACGAGCATGTTTTGGCCAAGAGCCATTTCACCGTTTTCTACAGATGGACCGTCAGCGAGCACGTCACCCTTCTTGACCTTAAGGCCAGGAAGAATAGTTGGGCGCTGAGTAATGGCGGTCGAGTTGTTCGAACGCAAGTATTTAGTCAGCTTATAAGTGACAATACCCTTGGTCTTATAGTCTGCAGTAATCTTTACGCCATCAGCCTGAGTGATCACGCCATCTTCTTCAGCAATAAGTACGTGACCAGAGTCTACAGCGGCGCGCTTTTCAATACCGGTTCCAATAATTGGAGCCTGTGGGCGAATAGTTGGCACGGCCTGACGCTGCATGTTCGTTCCCATGAGGGCACGAGTAGCGTCATCATGTTCCAAGAATGGAATGAGAGACGTACCAATAGACACAATCTGCGTAGGTGCTACGTCCATGTAGTTCACCTCAACAGCTGGCACCAAACGAGGCTCGCCAAACTTACGTGCTTCCACGTAGGTCTCGGTAATGAAACCGTCGTCATCCATCTTAATAGTAGCTGGGCAAGTAATAGCCTTTTCTTCCGTGAAAGCGTTCAAGTAAATAACTTCACCGGTTACTTTAGCCTTACCCTTCTCAAGAACTACTTTACGGTAAGGAGTTTCAATAAAGCCGTAAGCATTCACGCGAGCGTAAGACGCTAAGTGACCCACAAGTCCGATGTTCGGACCTTCAGGCGTAGCAATCGGACAGATGCGGCCGTAGTGGGTGGTGTGCACGTCGCGGACTTCAAAGCCGGCGCGTTCACGGGACAAACCTCCAGGACCCATGGCGGACAAACGGCGCTTGTGTTCAAGCTCGGCCAACGGGTTAGTCTGGTCCATGAACTGAGACAGCTGAGAGCTCATGAAGAACTCACGCACGGCGCCAATTACTGGGCGGGCGTTAATCAGCTTACCTGGAGTCAGGGTATCAATGTCCTGGGTGGACATGCGGTCCTTTACAATGCGCTCCATGCGGGCCAAACCAATACGGAAGCGAGACTGCAAAAGTTCACCGACGGAACGAATACGGCGGTTACCGAGGTGGTCAACGTCATCCGGTTCACCCTGAGAAATGTTCAAGCGAACAATTTCTTTGATAATCAACACCAAATCCTCGCGCGTCATGATACGGCGAGATTCATCCATTACGTCAGCGTGCGGATCAGACACACCAAAACGAGAGTTGAACTTATAGCGACCTACGGCGCCCAAGTCATAACGGTCAAAGTTAAAGAACATGGCGTGAATGAGCGAACGAGCGTTATCTGCCGTGGCCAAATCGCCTGGACGAATACGCTTGTAAACTTCACGCAAGCCCTCTTCCTCATTAGTAGCTGCGTCTTTCTCAAGAGTAGCTTCAATGTACTTAATGGTTGGGTGAACATCTACATCCGTAAAGAGCTTAGCAATCTCTTCATTGGTACCAAAACCGAAAGCGCGGAAAAGAGAAGTAACCGCTACCTTACGCTTGCGGTCAATCTTTACCCAAATCACGTTCTTAGCGTCAGTTTCAAATTCCAACCAAGCACCGCGGTTAGGAATGATCTTGGCGCCATAGTAGCGACGGCCACGCATCACCTCAGCCGTAAAGAAAGCGCCAGGTGAACGAACCAGCTGGGAAACAACCACACGCTCAACACCGTTCACAATGAACGTGCCACGTGGGGTCATGACCGGCAGGTCACCCAAATAAATCTCCTGCTCTTTGGTCTCCCCCGTACGGAGGTTCTTCAAATGAGCCTTAACGCGAAGAGGTGCCTCATAGGTCACGTTCTTGGCGCGAGACGTATCCTCATCAAACTTCGGTTCATCCGAATAGTACTCGCCAAGCGAGAGCTCTAAATCGCGACCGATGAAATCCTTAACTGGAGAGACTTCCGCAAAAAGCTCGCGGATACCGTCTTTCATGAACCAGTCGTAGGATGCTTTCTGAACCTCAATTAAATCCGGAAGGTCAGTAGCCACGTTCACAGGGCTAAAAGCCTTGCGACTACCAAACATTCGGGGAGTGGAAACGGTTTTAGCCATAAAACGCAAAAGGCACCCGGGTAATGGGTGACTCAATTATCCTTAGTTCTCGTGCTGTACTGGTTCCGTGGCAGAGGTTTTCACCCCTGAGACAGAGACCGGAATGCGATTTTGCATGCCAGACGAGTGAAGATTTTTCGCTGCGCTTTGCCGTGTTTTAAACCACAGCCTGTCAAAATTGACGCGCGTACGCGGGATTGTACATGGGCAGCCCAAAAGAGTCAATAAGGGATGTGAATGATGTTTTTTGCCCTTTCTATGGGCAATAATCAAAAAAAGTGACCGCCCTCGCAGTCACCGTAAGGTGGTTTGCGAGCGCGGTCTACGTCAGGTCGCCAGTTATTTGGCGGCCAAGAGCTTCTGCAGGTCCTCACCGTCCCGGGCTGGGTCAGCCCCCGGAATATCCGCCAGCTTGAGCTCAGTCAGCTCCGTCAACGGCTGACCGGCCTTGGCCCGGGTGTAAAGCACCACCCCAGCCAGGAACCGGTCCACATACGTCCGGGGCCTGGCCGCCCCAATCTTTACCGGGATACACCCGCGGAAGTCCGAGATCCCGAACGGGGATCCGGTCTTCTTCCAACCGGCACAACTGAGATCCTTACGGACACCACCCTTACCGCGGTTGTAACAGAGGATTCCCACCCCGCGGGACCCGTAGGTCTCTTCGCAGTCATCCAACATGATGGCTCCCAGCATCACGTTGTGGAGGACGTTGACCTTCCCATCAGGTCCGCGCTTCCAGTTGAAGTCAGCCTGGGGAATACCGAGTGCGATCGCCGCATCTCGGATGTGGTGCTTGGATGGGCTCGTTACCTGAGCCAGCCCGTATCCGTTGTCAAACGTCCGCACGTTCGGGTTCCGGCATCCTCCGCTTTCGAAGAAAGCCAGACCGCCCAGAAACTCTTCCGGGTACAGCGTCATCCTGGACACCGTCTTCAAGTCCTCCTGGAAGGCCAGACACTTGTGCACGGACTGACCAAGCCCATGGACGTAGCGGTTGTATTCCCGCAAAACGTACTTGAGCTCCCTCTCCTCAATCCCGAGCAGCTCAGAACGCGCCTCCCGGATCTTCCCGACGCACTCAGCGTCGCAACCGGGATTAAGGCTACGCGCCTGGATGATGATCCCGGCGTCAGCGTCCGTACCCGCGTCCTCCATGGCCTGGATTAGAGCCAGCCCTGTCGCCACGCCGGCCACGAGCGAACACAGTGCCGCCACGGTGAAAACAAACACTCGAACCGCCCACACCATTGAAATACGCATGGTAACCTCCCTATTAGAACCCCTCTATAATAGCCGAAAAAGTCACTTTTGTCAATATAATTAGCCAAATTTAACTATCATGAATCGGCGGGAGTGTTTTATTTGAGGGCAGTTCTAGGAGCCGACGAGCGAGCGACGAGACGTACTGAATAGGTACGGTGAGGAGAGAGCGACAGAGGCGACAACGAAATGCCCCAAATAAAACACTCCCGCTCAGGAGATGCAGGATAGGAACGCAGTCATGTTTACGATATTAGCCAGACCCACGCGGGAACATGGAGAGAAAGAGCAACGTGGGCGATCCCCACGAAGCGTTCCCGAACAGATCTAGCAAGAAAACGACGCGTCTTACCCCGCAACTTCTAAGCGGGAGTCAGTCTCACTTTACCGTAGTAACCATGAACC
>CAYGEQ010000012.1:15331-17494 GCA_964348985.1 uncultured Gammaproteobacteria bacterium
GCCACTACATGGTTCAGTCCGCTAAATTCACACCCCCCAGCAATACCACGTAGGTAATTTGTAGAAACTGCCGCTTCACCTATAGTCACGAGTGGTATGGCCGTAAAAAATGACTGATGAATTACCAAACCTTCACTAGCAGAAGTAGTTGAGGCTGGCCACAAGCCTAAATCAAGTTCATACCAAACTACATGGCCATCATGTCTGATAATAAAAATTCCTCCCTCATGACCATAAAAACGGTTATCGAGCATATCCTCAGTACGGTGATACGCTCTCAGTTCTCGGCCATCAGTGGTTAAACCAACCACAGGAAATTCCCGCGCTCCCACCAACCGTTCAGCTGTAAACTCTTCATGATTAGTCACCAAAGCCGGCACAAATAACTTATTTCCGCCGCCCTCAATTTTTGTACCGAAATCTAGCTCAGCAATAGACATGTCAGACAAAGCTCCGTCCACTTTAGCCATGAAAGCTTTAATTTCAGACACCGGAAAATCATCCGCGCCACCTACATCCGAATACTTAGTTAAAATAACCGTCCAAGGAGCGGTTTCATCTGTAATCCCGCTACCACGTTCCAAAAGATAGAACGTAAACGATCGTTCGCCCAGGTCTCCGGCCAACAAATGTTGCTCGGATAAAGTGTAGCCCGCGTAAATGCCGTCATTAATGGTGCCGAGCTCATATGACTCGGTAGTAATAGTGCCCAAGCCATGATCCTGGATCAGCTGGCCGCCAAAAGGAGTGCCAAACAATCCATCCTTCAGCCTAGGGTTCATTTCACCCTTAATTTGCTTAGTCAAGGCTAACCAAGTAACACCATTAGCCACTACCGGTGACTCATCAATGGTTAAAGAAGTCGGCGTCTGCCCCGTAGCAACTACCGCTGTGGACTTACGGGGTATCCAATGGCTACTCGTCAAAGCCACAGCCAAACCAACTAACACAATGGACACGCCCACAAACATCCAAGAAACACGGGAAGATGCTGTCATACTTCTTAAAAGTATAACACTCCCCTTATATTACTAAATTTCATCAGCCTCTCCGGCTGCTTCAGCAGCGTCAAAAGCATCCTTAGCCGCCCCACCCATCACTGCCCCGGAATCTTTAGCGATAGCTGCATCACGAGTAACGCCGCGTAACTTTTCCATGAGTGCGGGGTGCGCTTTTAAGTAGGCTTTGGCAGTCTCACGGCCAACGCCCAGCTTTTCCTCGCCTACCGCGTAAGAAGCACCACGCTTTTCAACAGTTCCTACCTCAACTCCGAGATCGAGCAAGTCGCCGGCCAGCGAAATACCTTCGTTGTACATGATGTCGAACTCAGCTACGCGGAACGGCGGCGCCACTTTATTCTTCACCACCTTAATCTTCACGCGGTTACCAATAATTTTATCTCCCTGTTTGATCTGCGCATTACGGCGAATCTCAACGCGAACTGAGGCGTAAAACTTGAGCGCGTTACCTCCCGGAGTGGTCTCTGGGTTGCCGAACATGACGCCGATCTTCATGCGGATCTGGTTAATGAAAATGACCACCGTTCCAGACTTTGCGATTGAGCCAGTAAGTTTGCGCAGCGCCTGAGACATAAGTCTGGCCTGCAAACCCATGTGGCTGTCCCCCATCTCACCTTCAATTTCCGCTTTCGGTGTAAGTGCAGCCACAGAGTCGACCACGATCACATCGATTGCGTTCGAGCGAACAAGTGTGTCGACAATCTCGAGTGCCTGCTCGCCCGTGTCTGGCTGGGAAATATAAAGTTCGTCGACATTAACACCCAATCTACGCGCGTACTCAGGATCAAGCGCGTGCTCAGCGTCCACGAAAGCGGCAATACCACCCTGCTTCTGGCACTCAGCCACAATATGCTGGGCGAGTGTGGTCTTACCGGAAGATTCCGGTCCGTAGATTTCGATAATACGACCGCGCGGCACACCCATGGCGCCAAGAGCCAGGTCGATCGACAAACATCCAGTGGGAATTGCATCAATGTTAGTTGGTTTGGATTCCCCAAACCGCATAATGCTCCCCTCCCCGAACCGTTGTTTAATTTGCGAAATAGCTTCACCAGCTGCTGCGATGCGTGGGTTAACTGTTGCCTTGGCCATATAAGAAATTATTTGTAACCGAACAAAACTCGAACAGAGTTTACCTTAACTT
>CAYGEQ010000013.1:0-17248 GCA_964348985.1 uncultured Gammaproteobacteria bacterium
CATCGACTTCATCGTCTCTGGCGCAGCTGCGTATTCGAACCCTGACAATTCCTCGAGCTTCTTCAAGACATTCGAGAATAGTTCGGTCTCGTACACGTTCGAGCGGTGTTGAAGCGCGACGATGGTGCGCTCCATGCCCATGCCGGTGTCGACACTTCCGTGTTCGAGCGGCTTCAGACTGCCGTCTTCCTGTTTATTAAACTGCATGAACACGTTGTTCCAGATCTCCATCCACTCTTTTGAATGTGTGCCCTTGTTACCGGTTGGCTCGCCCTCCCCTACCCAATAAAAAATCTCCGTGTCTGGACCGCATGGACCAGTTTTTCCAGCGGGTCCCCACCAGTTATCTTCTTTGCCGAGCTTGGCGATTCTCTCAGGAGTAACTCCGAGACGGATCCAATGATCGTAAGCCTCTTGATCAAATGGCGTGTTCGCGTCTCCCTCGAACACGGTAAATGAAAGATGTGAGAGCGGAATATTGAGCCAATCCTTACTCGTCAAAAACTCGAAAGACCACTCGATAGATTCTTTCTTAAAATAATCGCCAAGTGACCAATTACCAAGCATGGTGAAAAAAGTAAGATGAGTGTCATCACCTACGTCATCAATGTCGCCAGTTCTGATACAGCGTTGATAGTCGACCAATCGCTTCCCGGCTGGATGTGGCTCGCCCAAAAGATACGGGACCAGCGGATGCATGCCGGCGGTAGTAAACAAAACCGTTGGATCATTCTCAGGCACAACAGAAGCCGACGGAATCTCTACGTGACTCTTTGATTTGAAGAACTCGACGTATTTTTTTCGGAGATCATTTCCAGTAATCATAGATGTGAAAAGGGTAACTTATTTGGGAAACTTTCGCAATAAAAGAAGCGCCGTCGAGGGTTAGTCGACGGCCGATGCGCGCTCTGGTGCGGTCTAGTCCTGCCGACTAGTGAACAACCAAATGATCCCAATGGACACCGCGCACAAGAAGAAAAGAATCGCGATCGCCAAGAGGATGTTCTCCCCATTGCCCGGCGAGTCCCTGATCAGACCCTGAGGACTTTCATCAAATGCCCAGGCCGTGGACCACAGAAAAAAAGACATGGACACCTCCGCCTAACTACTCTACCAAATTCATCAGCCATTTCAACTACGTCCCAGCAGAAGTTACATCACCCACCTCACCCGGCTGAGCAGCTTTCAAAAATCTACTTTGCAAACCAGCCAAGATACTTCTTAATTCTGGGCTCTTGAGGAAGTAAGCAGTCAGCAGGTAAACACCAAGGCCTACCAGACTCGCCAAAGAAAACTGCAAAAAGACATTAGCGAAAGTATCCAGAGTTATATATTTCACAATTCCGTACTTAGCACCCTGCGTGGCAAAAGCTGAGAGAATACCCGCCAAAGAAAAAACAAACATAGAGTACAGAATTTTTCGCTCGTCGAGGCCACCAACCTTCCAGTGCAAGAAAACCCACAGAAAAGCGGTCTGAATCATGGCTGAAGCTGAAAAGGCTATAGCTAAACCAAAAGTCCCGTAGGCGTGAGACAACGGAATAGCCGTCCCAACCGCTAGCACGCCACCGAGCAAAGCGAAAATGAATGGTGTTATTGTATCTTCAAGCGCGTAATAAACACGAACCAAAATAAAATTAGCGGCTTGAGCAAAGAAGCTGAGGGCAAAAATAGCCAGGGTATCAGCAATCAAGATAGTCGACGGCCAATCAAGACCGTCCGCCCCATACACCACGCGAACAATCTGCGCTCTTAATAACAAGAACAGCACGGTGGCTGGGATCATGAAAAACATTACCTGACGTACGGTCAAAGAAAACGAAGCCCGTAAACCAGCCAGATCCTTAGCCGCGGCGCGCTCACAAAAAGTGGGATAAGCGGCAATAGCATAAGACACGGCCACAATACCAATCGGCACAAAGTTAAGCGTGTAAGCTAAGTTAAAATCACGCACCGCACCATCCGCAATAAAAGTGGCTAAGACACACATAAACAAGAACTCCAACTGATTAACCGCTAAGCCCAAAACTCTAGGCGGAGTCTGTTTAGCGGTTAGTATGAAGTCAGGATCTCTAAGCTTTAGATACGGCTGATAGTGATAGCCCACCGCCACGGCACCGACTAATTGGACCAACATGTGCAAAAATGAACCGAGCACCACACCCCAAGCTAAACCAATTGGCCCCCAGATGGGCACAATAAACAAGGCGCCTAAAATAATACCGGCGTTATAAACAATGGGCGCAAAGGCCGGCAAAAAGAAACGCTTAGTCCCCTGCAACACTGAACCAAACACTATTGAAGCCGCAAAAAATAGTTGACCCAAGAAAATTACCCTAGTCATATCAGCCACAGCTGATTGCTTGTCAGGAGAAAAACCCGGAGCCAAGAGTGGTGCCATAGACGGCGCTCCAATAATGGCTACCGCTGACAGCAAAGCAAAGAGCAACACCACGGCGTGCAAAATGTTATTGGTGTACTTCCAGGCTCTCGCTTTATCGTCACTCACCCAGGCGCGCGTAAACACCGGAATAAAACTAGCCGAAACTGCCCCCACCACTAAAAGCTGAAAAAATAAATCTGGCAAACGGAAAGACTGATAGTAAACGTCCAGGACGTTAGCCGATTCTCCGTTAAACGTGCCGATTAATACACGGTCTCTAACTAGCCCCGCTAACCGTGACAACAGGGACATGGTCCCGACTATAAAGGCCGCCGAGGCGACGGTGGAAGAGGCGCTAAACAATTTCTGGATCATACTACTTGTTCGCGCAGCCGATAGACATAAATAATCAACGCCAGAATCAACAGTACTAGCAGTCCCAAGACCAAAGCGACGAGTGGGTTAGCCAGATGGAAGAAAGAAATACTTACATCCTCCGTATCAGTAAACATGGTGCCGTCATCAGCCGCGACCGCCAAAGTCACTCTATAAACACCAGCCCGTGGAAAAGTATGAGTGACCTTACTATCAACGCTGGTGGCACCATCGCCAAAATCCCAAGCAAACGCACCGGCCAACTCGCCCTGAGGCTTAGCATCAAACTCATACGTCCGCCAATCAAGCTGGCGATAACTAAACTTTGCCTCCGGCGACAACTGCAAATTGCCAAGCGTAATTAAAGCTGGCGTGACCACTGGCTCGATCACTTCAGTCGGCACTGCACTAACTTCCGCTTGGGCAATTTTGACTGGCTCAGTTTCAGCCTCTGCTACCGGATCCTCATCAGTGCTACCAGCCACCGCCGGTACATTTGGCACAACCGCTACCGCTGGTGTCACCGGTGTCTCAGCTACAACCACCGGTGGCGGATTTACTGACCTATTTGCATCATTAGGAAACGCGTCACTGCCGTCTGGCGAACCATCGCCATCCGTATCACGCTGGGTGCCAGACGTACCGTTATGCTGCTCAGCGGTATCAAGCAAACCGTCATTATCATCGTCCGCGTCACAAGCATCCCCGCTCCCGTCACCATCAGTATCCAGCTGGCTTTCGTTATCTACCCCTGAACAATTATCTGCCGCATCAGCCACTCCATCCCGATCGCCATCAATAACTGGGGTAAGCAAAGCGGTCGTTGCTTCATCATTGGCCGGGTTTACATCAACCGGATCTTGGCCTTGAATACGCGCTCTAATATTAAAAGCGCTCTGCGGTACTACAAAGTCTACAAACACATCATCCCCGTTGCCACCAGCCACTACTGACACTATCTGACTGGTACCGATCAACTGGTCACTTTGGTAAAAAAATACCTGCGCACCCACATCCACCTCACCTTCATTTCTGATGGTGGCGTAAATGCGAACGTGCTCACCGGCGTACAAAGTACTCTCAGAAAAACGGATGCCGGAAGACTTAATTGATAAGTCAGGCGTAGCCGCCAAAGCCGATAACGGCAAAAGCACTAAACACGCGACGACCAGCGAAAGAAAGTATCGCATAGAGCGTAATTTTCTTTATTGTAGCACGTCTAACCCTTCTTCTGCTCTTTATAGCCAAACTCGTACTTAAACCAATTAGACCGAATAGGGCCCAAAAAAATGATATGTAACTCAGCTAACAAATATTTCACTACAATGGTCAAACCGCCGTCCCGTTCTAAGCGACGATTAGTCACCCCAATTTTTACGCCGTTAATGACGCCAAACGGCATAATCTTGTTGGCCTGTTTACCGTAATGGTTATCCTCACAAAAAAGAACCGTGGGATCAAAGCCGTTAATTGCCTCATGCACGCTCCGGCGCACTAAAATGCATCCACCCATGGCATGCGCATTCCAACCCCCCCACAGACGAACATACGCGTTATAAACCTTATGGCCGAAGTGTTCTAAACGCGAACCCTCTACTAACTCTAAATCAAAAGTCCCGACACCTAGTTGTCTTTTCTCAAAATCGGCAATAGCCTTTGCAAAAAACTGTGGATCCGGCAAAACTATGTCTGCGTCAATAAAAAAAATTAAATCGCTACTGGTGGCCTGAGCTCCAGCATTTCTGCCGGGACCGGGCAAGCCACCTTCCACCACCCGCCAACCAGCAGCCTCTGCCAGCCGCGTGGTTTGATCAGTTGAACCAGCATCAGCCAAAACTATCTCGCTTGGTTGGATAGTTTGCCTTCCCAATGAAGCAATCAGCATTGGCAAATACTCCTCCTCGTTTTTTGCTGGAATCACGACTACAAATGATGACATAGATTACTCATAGGGTAGCAAACTGAGCAAAAAGTTGAAAGTCTCATGGGAAAAGGCTAGTATGGCAGCCAACATGGTCATCATCGCCCATAACATCCGGTCCCTGCATAATGTCGGCTCTATCTTTAGGAATGCCGCTGCTTTTGGCGTCGAGAAACTCTATCTAACCGGTTTCACCGAAAAACCACCCAGAAAAGAAATTGCTAAAGTCGCGCTTGGAGCCGAGCAGTTAGTCTCATGGGAAGCAGGCGAGATTACCGAGGTCATTGCTTCGCTCAAGCAAAACGGCTATCGTGTCCTAGGTTTAGAGACAGGTGGCACAGCTATCGAGTCACTAGAACCAGGGAAGATCGCGCTCGTGCTCGGCAACGAAGTTGAGGGAATCGACACGGATACTCAGGGACTCCTAGATGGGCTGGTCACCATTCCCATGAATAAGAAGCAATCACTAAATGTCTCGGTCGCGTCCGGCGTGGCCATGTACATCATTTCGCGCTTGTAGCTCAGCTGGATAGAGCACTTCCCTCCGAAGGAAGGGGTCAGACGTTCGAATCGTCTCAAGCGCACCACAAGAATCCGACTATACAGTCGGTTTTTTGTTTTTATGATATTCTCAAATTGGCCAAGGAGGGCCACCATGAATGGGTCCATACTGCCCGCTCCGCCGGTAACTCCGGCAGACATGGATGAACTGCAGAGCATCTGCTCCCTGATCCAGGCAGGACGTGTGTCCTGGAGTGACTTGGTCGCGCTACACAGCTCCTATCCGGCCCGTTTGCCGAACTGGACAAACTCACCCGCCGAGGAACACCTCGCTGCGTGCCTGCGTGCCCACCTCATGGTCAATCACGGCCATGATCCCAACTTCCAGCGTGTCGTGGATACGCTGATCACTCACCTCTTTTACCGAGCACTAAAACTTCTCCCCGCAAGCTTTAAAGCTTGCATCAGAGAAGCAAAGTCTTCGGCCTAGGAGCATGCCTCGGCATGCAAAAGACTCCCAGCGTCCGCGATGGCCCAGGCCTCACGGACGCTTACCTTTTAATTGACATACCACAGTTTTGTACGTATCGTTCGCCAATTCTATGCAATGCCCAAACCCCGAACGCTGTGGCTCCTGCGGATGGTCACACATCCCGTACGAAAAACAGCTCAAACAGAAACTAGCAGATATTAACGGCTCCTTTGCCATTAAGAAGCTAGACCTCAAAGTAGAGGAAATCGTCGCCTCCCCCATCACCCACCATTACCGCAACCGGATGGACTTTGTGATTGATTGGCAAGGCAACGTGGGCCTCCGTGAAAAAGGTAAATGGTGGAGCGTTATAGACAACCACCCATGTTTCATTGCCGATCAAAAAATCGAAGACGCCTTCTTCATCTCTCGCGACTGGGCCAAAAAGTGCGGATTGTCATTTTACGATCGCAAGGCCAATGTAGGTTTCTTGCGTTACGCCGTTATTCGTTCAACTACGCTCGGTGAGACCATGATCATCATTGTTACGAGCGCGCCGAAAGATGCAGAGGAAGAAACAGCGGCCAAAAAATCCCTCGAAGAATTGGCCATCGCGTCAAAAGCAACAACCGTCGTTTGGTCGATCAACCACACCATCAGCGACGTCTCTTTCGGTGACGAGCTCCGAACCATCTCTGGTCCAGGAACCATCGAAGAAAATATCGCCGGCTACCGCTTCCGCATTTCCCCAAACGCCTTCTTTCAAACAAACCCACAAGGCGCCGCCCAGCTCCTTGATACGGTTCGTGAATTCGCCACTAACGGCGCAGTTGGTACGACCGAAAAAACATTAATGGACTTGTATTGCGGAACTGGTTTCTTCGCCGTCGCCCTCGCCGCCTCATTCAAGCGCACGCTTGGAGTCGAAATGGTTAAGGAGGCAATTGTCGACGCCAAAGTAAACGCCGAGCTCAACAACGCAAGCATCGAGTTTCATGATGTGAAGACCGAAGACTTCGACTGGATGAAAACCGGCGCCGATGTAGTGATTCTCGATCCTCCCCGCGGAGGCATGGTCGACAAAGTGCTTCAGGATGTTATCGCAGCAAAGCCCGAAACCATCGTCTACGTTTCCTGTAACTACAAAAACTTCGCCCGTGAAATGGTTATCCTCGCCGAACACTATGAGGTCGAAGCCATACGCGCTATCGACATGTTCCCCCACACGCCACATGTGGAGCTCGTCACGAAGCTAGTGCGCAAAACGTAGTATCCGGTGTAAGGGCTTGGCGCCGCCAAGCCCGTAACACCAGAGCCGAATACAATAATAAAAATGCCCCGGAAGAAATTCCGGGGTTTTGGTTAGAAAAGTAAAAAACCCCCGAGCGGTCCTCCTAGCTGTTTTCAGGCAGCATTGGAGTTAGGCTCGGGGGGGTAACGCGACGGGAGATCTTCCGAGGGGTGAACCTCGATAGGGCGTTAAAGCCTAGTCCGCGTGGACCAGATCTCAGGGGGTAGACGTACGGAGCGTCTACGATGGACAAGCGCCGACTAACTCGGTCGCCTATTGAGGCACAACAACTTGTCAACCATTTCCAGGCTTCCCGAAGGAGCTGGCAACGTCCGTTAGTTGTCATGGAGTCGCTTGCACGACTCACTGCAGTGGGGCTTTTCTCCCCGATCACATCCTGTTCAAGTTTTGCGCCTTGAAGTTTTAACGGCGCACACAGGAGGATCCTAGCATTTCGTTCCGTCTTCCCGCTAGGAAGTACAAGACGGGTGGTCCGAGCTGTCTTCACCTGACGTGTATGTTACACACGTTCGCGCTGTCTCGGGTACAGCATCGATCGCCTCTTAACGAGGCTGTGGTGAAATATGTGGCATCCGCGGTGTCTGTCCCGCTTAGCCGATCGGCTACACCTCACAAGAAGTATCATAACATAAAAACTGCCTTCTGTCAAGCCCAGAAGGCAGTTTCATGGCTAATATTGGCTATTTCCCAAATCTTCGCTGTCTCTGTTGGAATGAGCGTAAGGCTCGCAAAAAGTCGATTCGACGGAAGGCTGGCCAGTTTACGTCTAGGAAGTAGTACTCGCTGTAGGCAGCCTGCCAAAGCAGGAAACCCGACAATCTGACCTCACCGCTGGTGCGGATGATGAAGTCTGGGTCTGGGACATCGCCGGAATAGAGGTGGGTCGAGAGTGTTTCCTCGGTCAATCCGCCGATGGCGTCATGGAGAGACTTCCCTGTTTGTTCAGCCGTCGACAAATAGGCCTTTGCAGCGTCGACAATTTCCTCGCGTCCGCCGTAACCAAGTGCTAGCTGGACGAGCATGCCCTTGCGCTCGGCGGTCGAAGTTTCGAGCTTAGACAGGGCCTCACGCGCCTCTGGTGGCATTTGGTCTACTCGACCAATAACTTTAACCCGGATGTCATTCTTTTTAAAATCCTCATCAACGCGCATGGCATTAGCCTGCTCGACTATAAGATCCATGAGTGCCTGAACCTCAGCAGCGTCTCTTGAAAAGTTTTGGGTGCTAAAGCCCCAAACGGTGACCACCGGTATCTTAAATTCAATACACCACCTTAAAAGGTCCTTCACTTTCTTGGCTCCGTACTTATGCCCTTCGGCCACGGGCAGGTTTAGTGCCTTAGCAAAACGGCGGTTCCCGTCGAGGATCACCCCGAGATGCTGTGGCGCAGGCCCAAGCAGGAGCTTAGTAGCTAAGCGCTTTTCGTAAACAAGATAGAGGATGTACTTGATGATTTTTTTCATAGAATAAGGCCCAGCAGATTTACCTGCCAGGCCTCTCCTTATGCTGTACAGATTTGGCGATGCCAAATCCCTACGCCTTCAAAGCAGCTTCCACTGCACGAGCTCGGGACACAGATAACTTGCGGTAAGCCAAAGCTCCAGTCAAAACGGCGCCCATACTAACTAAGATCACCCAACAAATCACTGCTGCGCCTACAACAAACGAGATAACACCCATGATAACGGCCAAAACAGTCGAACCTATCTCCAGCATGGATAAAATGCTGCCCAGCACCATCATGACCACAAAAATTTCATACGCTGGGAGAATAGCCAGGTAGAGAATCACGGTGATAGCTGAATTGATTAACATGAGGTTCAAAAGATCGCCGTTGGTCAAAGCCCAGCTAGCCTTCAAGGCCTGAACCGGACCCAAGTCTTTCTTATCAACCAAGATAAACGCAAAGTAACCACAGCCAATTAAAATCATCAGGCCGGGAATCACCAAGGCTAAAGTGCCAAGCAAGACCGCCATCATGAACAAGAGACCGGCTACAATGGTCGTCAGGATCAATTTGCCATCAAAAGCGAAGGTTTCTTTCAGAGTCAGCTTCTTGCCGTCAACCAAAGCCAAAGACAAACGGATGAGTGCCAAACTCGCATTCGACCAATACAAAACAGCAACGGTAAAGCTGATCAGAAGAGTCAGTTTGGCTGGCAAAATTGCCCCCAAAACAATAACCACTAAGCCTAACGCAGCCGCGCCCAGCATAGATACTAAGGCAAACTTCACGAACTGGACCCAAACCTTAGTAGCTAATTCAACTGCCTGAATAGCTAACTGACCTGGCGAAAGGGTCTCAGCCTGTTTCCAGGTAAAATTCATGTTCATAGAAATCATTAAAGATTTTGCCATAGTTTACTACATATTAGGGTGAATCACAACAAAAGTTGTACAATTCAAAGTTATTCTGTACTATCTGCACTTCTATGAAATCTGGATTTGTCGCTATCATTGGCCGTTCTAACGTGGGTAAATCCACGCTTTTAAACGCGCTTGTAGGCTCCAAGGTGGCCATTACCACCCCTAAGCCCCAAACCACCCGTCAGCCTATCCAGGGCGTAATCACTACCGGCGCCGGTCAGGCTGTTTTAGTTGATACCCCGGGCATCATGCAAAAAGCACGCGATCCGCTCACTAAGCGCCTGTTGCAGTACGCCAAGGACTCGCTTAAAGAAGTAGACGCTATTCTTTACGTAGTTGATCCTACTCGCTCTGTGGGCGATGAAGAAAAAGCGGCGTTCAAACTGATTGAGCATTGCACTCAGCCCAAGCTACTCGTCATCAACAAAATGGATGACAAGGATTCCCGCCGCTACGTAGACTACTACCGAGACCTAGCTACAAAATTTGATGCTTACGCTGAGGTGTCCGCAGAAACCGGCAAGGATACAGACATGGTCATTAAGTGGATCTTTGACCAGCTCCGTGAAGGTGAACTCATGTATCCAGAATTCCAAGTCACTAACCAGAGCAATGAAACCTGGCTGGCTGAACTGATCCGCGAAAAGCTGTTCCTACGTCTACGCGAAGAAGTCCCCTACTCTACACACGTGGAAGTTGAGGAAATCGATAAACGCCCAGACGGCACCATGTACGTTAAAGCGGTTATCTACACATCCCAGGAACGCTACAAGCGCATGATCATCGGCGCTGGCGGCCGCGGTATTAAAGAAATTGGTCAGTCTACCCGCCGTGAACTTGAGGCTGTCACTAACACCAAATATTTCTTAGACCTGACAGTAGAAGTAAATGCTGACTGGCTCAAGAAACTCACCTAATAAAAAATCTCCCGTACGCGGGAGATTTTTTATTTACTCGGTGTTGCCAAGCTCAGCTCGCTGCATGTTCACCGAAGTAATAGAGTAGCCCAGCTCATCCTTTAGCTCGTTCAGCGAACCGAACAAACTTGGCCCTAAAGCCCACGGCATAATCGAGATATTCAGAATAACCGGGTTCTCTGGGTTAGCTAAAATAGTATAGTGGGCAAAAGCATTAGAAGCCTCAATAGTTCTTACTCGGACATCCTGACCGTTCACCTTTATAGGGTAGCTCCCCCAGTCGCCTTTGGCCGTCAGCTTAGTAAAGTCTTGATTAGAAGTAGCCGTAGCTGCAATTTTTCCCTGAAGTCTATCTAGGGCCGATTTAGCCGACTCCGTAAAATCAAGCGCATCTTTCAAAGTAGAATCAAACAAGCCCAGCTGGACATGCGAAGAACGCGTAGCCACTAGCTCTGCATACTGCGCATTAGACAGCCAGATCACACTGTTGCCAGCCTGCGACACGTCATATTCACCCTCCGGCCAATATGATGGTAAGAGCAGGCGCTCAGCGTTAGCTAAAGAATCTGTCCTCACCACGCCCTGCAGAGTGACATTTTCATAAACCGCCTCAGGCATCACCACATCCTGGCCAACTGGCGTATGTGTCAAAGCATAATCACGAGCCGCCTTACTAGCCACTGTCTCGCGCCGGACAGGCATGGTCCAAGACAACACGGCGTAGCGGGAAGATTGGTGTTCCTCAACTGTCACCTGCCTGGCAGACGCCTCGCCTAAGCCAACGGAAAAAGCGCTGTGCGCAATCTCGAAACCATCACCCACCATAAAGTCCAACTCTTCCGCGGACATGTCCGGGGCCTGTTCACTAAATGGCAAATTAACACAGCCCGCGCCGAGCAAGATGATCGCGGTTAAAGCAGCTAGACCGCGCATATTACTTTTTACCCGTCGCCCAAGCCATTAACCTTTCCTTGTTAGCTGAACCACAAATGAAGTCGTTAGTTTCCGTATTATGAAAAAAGGGAACGCCACCACACCGTCCACCATCAGCCGCTTCCAGTTTCTTTAAATTTTCTTCATCATTCCAAACCTCTAGCTTTTCAACGGTCACGCCAAGCTCTTTCTCTACTTCTTGAACCAACGGTTTTATAGCGATGCAGTGAGGACAAGTGTCGCCAAAATATTCAACGAGAGCCATATTTTATTCCAATAATCATGAGAAAATACTACCACGCTTCGACTTACCCCGGATAGCTTGGTACGATAAACGTAATTATGCAGTCTCGCCTACTAATAGCGTTCATTGGGGTCTTGAGCCTTTGTCTACTCACGGCCATACGCGTCAATACACCCAAACAAGGCTTTGCCTATCTCTTGCAGGGCGAAGATCACATAGCCCGGGGTGAAGACATGAAAACTGACGACCATAGCTACTTATCCTATGGTCTTGGCTATGGCGACCAGCAAAAGACACTTCACCTAGCCGAACGAACCACCATCACGCTCGTTGACGCTTCGACTGACGTACCAAGACTAGCCTTAAGAGAAGGCCGAGTGGTCACGAGCGGACAGATGGAAATTACCGTGCGCAACACTACCATCAAAACTGACGGCACCATGAGTTTTGTCTTCTACTCCTGGCTAGACAAGCTTGAAGTTATAAACCTAACAGATGGCTCAGCCTATTCCGTTAACACGCTGGAAGAAAATGGACCAACCACTCCGTTTGTCTTTAATTGGGAAACGTCAGCCGCCAAAGACTTCTACGCCTGGGCGCTAACCAACTAAAGCTCATACACCTGGTTCAAACGAGGAATAAGTACTTCAGCCGATGATGACTGGCCGAGGTACTTTTTAAATTCTTCTTTAGTGTGCATCTCACCGTGGACTAAAAATACTTTCTTAATAGTGCCAGCCTTGGCGTGCAACCAACGAACCAATTTCGCTCGATCACCGTGCGCTGAGAATGATTCAATGTTGCCTACCTCGGCCTGAACCGCCACCTCTTCGCCAAAAATTTTCACGGTTGGCACCCTCTCCTGGATCCGCCGACCAAGCGTGCCCGGCGCCTGGAAACCAACTACCAGCAAACCGGACTTAGCGTCAGGCAAATAACGGATCAGATGGTGCAACACTCGCCCACCGGTCATCATGCCATTCCCAGCAATAATAATTTTTGGCCGATGATCTTGGTTAATCGCTTTGGACGCATCTGTATGCAACGTTTCATGCAAACCAGGAAAAGAAAAGAAATCACGCCCAGCTAACACCTGATGATCTAGCAGTAAATAATCTTTATAATGGCGATAAATCTCCGTAGCTCTAATGGCTAACGGGCTGTCCAAATAAATCGGCACCCGAGGAATCTCGCCGTTAGTAATTAACAACTCCAACTCATACAATAATTCCTGGGTTCGCTCCACGGAAAACGCCGGAATCACCAGGGTGCCATGCCGACCAATAATTTTTTTAACAAAATCTTTTAAGTGCCCGGCGCGCAAACGAGTGGGCTCATGGTCACGGTCACCGTAGGTAGTCTCGCAGATAACGTAGTCTGCCGAATGAAGCATTTCCGTCTCGCCCAAAATAGGCGTGTCATCATTCCCAATGTCGCCAGAGAACACTACCCGCTTACCCTCAGCCTCAATGGAAATAAATGATGAACCAAGAATATGGCCCGCATCATGAAACATAATGGTAATACCCGGCGCCGGGGAAAACTCAGTGTGATAATTTACCCCCTTCATCTGCATCATGGCCTTGTCCTTATCTTCCTTCTCATAGGGCACTGGGTCCCCACACCGCTTAGCATTCTCCCGCATGATCTTAA
Organism: uncultured Gammaproteobacteria bacterium; assembly: GCA_964348985.1. Classification (GTDB taxonomy): domain Bacteria; phylum Patescibacteriota; class Patescibacteriia; order UBA9934; family UBA9934; genus JAGORL01. Next base: position 13,079 of record CAYGEQ010000013.1, read on the forward strand.
GTGAATCTTCTAAGATTATGTCGGTCAACGCCAAGGTAGGAGCAGTCATAAAAATAGGACCCGTATACCCCTCCTTAATCAGCTCAGGCAACCGGCCAGTGTGATCAAAATGGGCGTGGGTCACCACCACCGCCGTCAATTTGGTCACATCAAAACTAAACTGCTCAAGACTACGCAAAACACACATGCGCTCCCCCTGTTTCATCCCACAATCCACCAGAATTTTTGCTTCCCCAGACTCCAACAAGAAGCACGACCCAGTTACTTCCTCAGTGGCACCATGAAATGAGAGGCGCATATTGGCTAGGTCAGGGATTTGAAAAAAATGATACCATGGTGTAGGCTGTTTTTTCTATGAAATTCCCCCTTTCCCGCAAATGGACCATGGTGCTCGGAGGACTACTCCTAGCGCTGTTAGCTATTATCTATTTTGCTACCAAAAGCCCAGCCAAAGAGATCTACGTCACTGACACCGTCAAACGTGGAAACCTGGTTAAAACCGTGGATATTACCGGCTCTCTAACCCCTTTGTTGCACGTTGATTTAAGCTTTTTGTCTAACGGTAACGTAGCTCGAATTTTTTCTAAAGTTGGCGATTTTGTTCAGGCCGGTCAAACGTTAGCTAGCCTGTCTGCCCTGGATCTATCAGCTGATGCCCGTAAGGCTCAGGCAGACCTAGAACTAGCCCAAGCCGCCGCCAAGCCAGAAGATATAAACACCGCTCAAGCTGACATTAAAAGTGCGGAGGTGAGCGTGCAAAACGCTAGCATAGCCCTGGAAGTCACCAAATCAATCAATGCCGTTAACATCAGCAATGCCGAAAATGATTTGACCGAAGCCGAAGAGGACGCCCTCACCACCAAAGCCGACGACACTCGCTCAATTATTAATGCGCTAAACACCGGCTTGATTCAAATCAGAACCGGCCTGTCCAAGGCTGACGAATTATTGGGCCTAGAAAACACCCTATTTAATGACGCCTTTGAGCGTGAATTTAGCGCCATGGATCCTCAGGCCAAACAGTCTGCCCAACACGCCTTCGGGTTAGCCAGAACAGACCGTGATCTAGCCGAGCCAGCCGTCATTGCCCTATCAACCACTAGCTCTACGGAAGCTATTGAGGCAGCCGTAATCCTCACCGAACGAGCTCTTAAAGAAACCTCAGATACTCTCCTCTACACGCGACGCGGTCTAGATAGCACCAGTGCCGACACAGTCGATTTGTCACTGACTGAACTGGTCGCCTTCAAAACGAGCATTGATGCATCACGTACCAGCGTGGACACCGCTCGCACCAACCTAGAAATTGCCAAAGATACTTTGTCGCAAAATATCGTCAGTGAGGCTCATAATATTAGGAGCGCAGAACTAGCGGTTCGCACAGCCACGGCCAACGCCGTACGGGATGAAGCTAACGCTGAAGCCACCCTTAAATCTGCTCAAGCTGCCCTAGAAAAAGCTCAGGCAGCTTATGAGAAAGTCATTGCTGAACCGCGCGCTGTGGATCTAGCACCGTACATTGCTAATCGGGACAGTGCGGCTGCTCGTTACCTTAAAACAGAAATCATCTCCCCGATTAGCGGGCGAGTTGGGAAAGTAGACATCCGTTTGGGAGAGGCAGTCACAGCCGGTGCCGGCGTCATCACGGTTGAACCGCAAGAAGCCGCTTATGACGTCACTATTGATGTCCCAGAAAGTGACGTGGCCCAGCTAACCCTAGGTGACAGCGCCGTTATTACCTTTGATGCCTTTGGTGCTGATGTGGAGTTTACCGGCTCACTCACCTCACTCAACCGCTCAGAAAAGCTTATTGAAGGCGTTATTTTCTACGAAGCTAAAATTGCGGTCACTGATGGCCCACGTTTGGCTGACCTCAGAAACGGCATGTCCGCTGACGTCACCATTAGTGTTGAATCAAGAACGAATGTCCTGACTGTACCTACGCGGGCTATAGTGCAAAACAACGGGCAGAAAATTGTCCGCGTCCTCGTCAATGAAGAGATCCAGGAAAAAGAAGTAGTCGTTGGCCTGCGTGGCGACGGCGGAACCACTGAAATCCTATCCGGTCTGTCCGAAGGTGACATAGTAGTGATCAGTGTTAAAAAATAGTGTGGCCCCCCTCATTGAACTCAAAACAATCACCAAAGAGTATGTCAACGGGGACGTAGTGACACCCGTACTCTATGGTATTGACCTGCAAATAAAGCGCGGCGAGTTTGTGGCTCTCATGGGGCCGTCCGGCAGTGGCAAATCAACTCTCATGCATATCCTGGGTTTCTTAGACCGCCCTAGCACCGGTGAGTATCTTTTTAATGGAGAGAATGTGGCTCATGCAGATGCCGAGGCTTTGGCCAAGCGCCGACTTAAAGATGTCGGTTTCGTCTTCCAAGCCTTTCATCTACTCCCCCACGCGACCGTGCTAGAAAACGTCATGCTCCCGCTGGTCTACCAAGGCATGAGCGCCTCTGAACGCCAACGCCTGGCCCTAGCCGCGCTAAACTCAGTTGGTCTGTCAGATCGAGTACATCATTTGCCTAACCAGATCTCCGGCGGCCAACGCCAGCGCGTAGCTATTGCCAGAGCGCTGGTCAATGACCCCTCAGTTATCTTTGCCGACGAACCGACTGGTAACTTGGACTCAAAATCGTCTGACCAGGTCATGGAAATTCTAGATGGTCTGCATAAATCTGGGCGCACCATTGTCATGGTCACGCATGAACCAGACATTGCTGAACACGCTCGGCGCGTGATCACCCTCAAAGATGGCCAAATTTTGAAAGACGTGACCAAAGTATGAACCTAAGAGATCTCACCACCTCCGCTACTACCTCTCTCATTCAAAACAAATCGAGATCCGTTTTGACTATCCTGGGAATTGTGATTGGTATTGCCGCCGTGATTCTCATGCTGTCCATTGGCCAGGGCGCTCAAGCACTAATTTTGGATCAGGTAGCTAACCTAGGCTCCGACCAAATCTTCATTGAGTCTGGCTCTGGTGATCAAGCCAGTGGACCACCCAGCCCGTTCATTGAGCAAGTACTAACCCTTGATGACGTAAAAGAACTGCGCCGACGCGGCCCCTTCTCCTTTGTGGCCGCCCAAATTTATAGCTCAGCCAGTGTCACCAGCCAGGACGCCAGCCAAATTGCCCAAATCACCGGCGTGGATGAATATCAATTAGACGTCTTTCCAGCAGAAGTAGCTGAAGGCCGGTTCATTGATGGCGCTGATGTTAATGATTTCGCCAAAGTAGCCGTGCTAGGTAAAGATGCAGCCAGTGACTTATTTGGCGACAGCAGTCCAATTGGTCAAAAAATTACCATCAAGAACACTACCGTTAGAGTTATTGGGGTGATGGAAGAACAAGGTACCCGTTTTTTCCAAAATGTAGACGGCTATATCTATCTACCAGTGACCACTGCGCAACGTGACATTCTGGGACTAGATCATGTCACCTATATTGCCGCCCGAGCTGATGGCGATATTGAGTACGCTAAAGAAGAAGCCCGGGCTATCATGCGTGATCAGCATGATATAGATAACCCGAACGGCGATTTAGCTAAGGACGATTTCAACGTCTCAACTCAGCAAGATGCCGTAGCGACTATTGGCGTAGTGGGCACAGCCTTGAGCGTACTCCTAGCCTCTATCGCTGCCATCTCGCTCCTAGTGGGCGGTATTGGTATCATGAACATCATGCTGGTCTCCGTGACTGAGCGCACTAAAGAAATTGGCCTCAGAAAAGCTATTGGCGCTACGGAACAAGAGATCCTCCGCCAGTTCCTGCTAGAGGCCGTCATGCTCACCTCTTTTGGTGGAGTGGTAGGCGTGCTGCTCGGCGTTGGCACTTCTTACTTGATTGCGCTCGGCGCGTCCCAAGCCGTAGAAGGCTGGCGCGTCATCATCCCGCCTAGCGCCATCATTGCCTCTGTGCTAGTTTCTACCGCCGTTGGCCTAGGGTTTGGCTATTACCCGGCCCGCCGAGCTGCTAAGCTAGATCCAATTGAAGCCCTCAGATATGAGTAAACTAGACTGGTCCAAACTCCCCCGCCCGATCATTGCCCTGTCCCCCATGGCTGACATGACGGACAGTGCTTTTTGTCGTTTAGTAAAGGAAGTGAGCGGAGCCGACTCGCCAGTCGTTTTCCGGGAGATGGTGTCAAGCGAAGC
>CAYGEQ010000014.1:0-10805 GCA_964348985.1 uncultured Gammaproteobacteria bacterium
TTTCAGATTACGGCTGATGATCTGAGCATTCCCGGGGCCTTTGTGGAGATTCCTGTAGAGGTCACGGGCGGGTCTGGAGAGGTGGCTAATGCTCCAGCGGTGGAGACGGTTGTTACTCCGGTTCTGCAGCAAATTGACGAGCCGACTCTGCGGGTGGGCGTGTTAATAGTTGATGAAGAAACTAAGAATGAGGTTGCTATAACTTCACATGAGAGTGATTTTGACCTACTTGATGTTGATGGCGTAAATCTTGGTTCTTATAAAAAAGGCACGGTTATTCAGGCGGCTTGGGACGGTGACACTTACGTCTACAATGATGGCAGTAGAAAAAAGAGTTCTAAGGCCTTGCGTTTTGTACCTAAGACGGCTAACGCAGTCATGACCATCGCTAACTTTGACCGCCGAGTAACCCGTGGTACATCCTACGCTAACAACACTTTCCGCAATGTCTTAGAGCTTAGATATAACACCGCCAAAGACCGGACTTGGGTGATTAATGAATTGCCCATTGAGCTTTATCTACGTGGGTTGGCTGAAACATCAGATTTGTCACATCCTGAATTCCAGAAAACGCTCATGACCGCTGCCCGGACTTACGCCTTTTATCACTGGACACATTCAAGCAAACACCGGGCTGAGGGATTCCACGTGGATGCGTACAGGGACCAGGTGTACTGGGGCTATGACCAGGAAGCTAGAACGCCTAGAATCACCGCGGGCGTGATTGCTACCAGAGGTCAGATAGTTACGCATAACGGAGAAACTGTTATCACCTCCTATTTCTCTCGTTCAGATGGTCGAACCCGTGATTGGAGCGAGGTCTGGGGCGGTAATATTCCTTATTCCAAGTCTGTGCCCGTGCCTTGTGACGTGGGTAAGACATTATGGGGACATGGCGTAGGCATGTCAGCTTCCGGAGCTATCTGCATGGCTAAGGAAGGTAAGGACTGGCTAACAATCCTCAAGTACTTCTACACCGGAGTTGAGATAAATCCTAAGTGGTAATAAAAACGAGCCCTTTCTAGGGGGCTCGTTTTGTTACTAGACCTTAGTTTCTGGCTTATCCGGCGCCACGTGTTCATGACCGTGTTTAGCTTTGCAGTTTTTGACCAGCTCGCTAATCTTCACTTTCACTTCATTTGGGTTATCAATGTTGATGAACTGGAAGCGTTCTCGGTTGCCGGCCGTTTGGATGTAGACGTCACCGTAGGTGATGAAAGTTTCCAGTATGCCGGAAGTTTCGCTCGTAATGTCTTGGATTTGGTGTAGGTGAACCTCAGAGACATGTCTATTAAAGAGTCCGGACTGCTTGATATCAATTATTCTTTCGGTGGTGACAATCCAGGTATCTAGCCAGTAGTCAGTTATTTCGGTAATGGTGATGGCAAAAACGATGAGCAGGTAAGCGGGGACAGTAATAGCTATGAGCGGTTGCAGAGTTGGGCTGTCTAATAGTTCAGCCCCTAGTAGCTGCAGCGCCAACATGACTATGATCGGTACGGATACTAACAGCACGGTGTAAATAACAATTTTTAAGAAATCAATCCAGTGTCGCCGCAAGAAAATAACTACTTCTTCGTGCGGTTCCTGGTTAGGTAAAAGTTTCAGGCTCATCATAGGCCGAAGTTTGTGGCGTTATTGCCAGCGCCAGGTAAGAAGGCGCTGAGGTCTAATGTATCAGCCCAGTTTATGGCGACTAAATTCAGGCCGGCAAATAATAGAATGGCTAAAAAGACACCGATGTACAGCAGAATAATTGCTTTAGTTGAGGTAGAGGCGACGCCGTAGGCACCTAAGACGAAGAGGTTGGATAGAAAGAAGCCACTAGCTACCATCACCACTCCAAACAACGGAATTAACAAATACCAAAGAGGTAAGCTCATAATAAGGGGATTGTAACATAACGGCCCCTCCTTTTGGTGGGAGGGGCCGTAAGATCTGTCTCAGCTTGTTCCGAGAAACTGTTGGAGCACATCCGTCACCTGCCTCACTCGCTCCGTCCAGGAGCTACTGGAGTGAATGAGCGCAAAGTTTGGGTGTTCTTCCCAGGCGGCGTAGGTCCGTTGACCCAGCCGAACCGCTTCCAGGTGCGATTCGATCCGCGCGGGATTGTTTGCTCGGTGGGTGTTGTACAGTTTTTCGCCCGGCATCATCATGTAGATGACCAGGCTGTACCGGCCGTGAATGGTGTGCCTAGACATGCCCATAGTCTGTTCGAACCGGTCGTTGTAGGCGAATCCGTCAGCCAGTCCTCGGTCCATGACCAAGGCCAGGTGGCCAGAGTTCCTGGCGTGGATTTCGGCGATGGTCTCGAACTCCACCTGGATGTTGCCGATACTGCGGGTGAAGCGGTTCTGGTAGAGCGCTTCATCGCCAGGCCGTCCCACGGACTGAAAAACGATAGTCGGCACTTCCGGCACAAAGTGGCAGGCCGAGAAGAGCGGATTGTTTTTGAGTGCTTGGATGACGCCACTTTTGCCACTGCCTGGCCCACCGGTAATGACCACGCGCGGAATGTGCCAGGTGAGTAGTTTCCAGATTGGCTCAAGTAGCTTGGCGCTGTTGAGCTCGTAGGCTAGTTTGGCTAGCCTGAGGTCACTAACCGTTTCGTCCGCGGTGCTGACATCACCCAGCCAGTTTGGCGGCGGGGGAGCGGCCGTTTGCCCGACCTGCGGTTCGCACTCGGCTATCACCAGGCCAGCCAAGTTGTCATGGAAGACGTGAATCATCCAGCCGTCACGCTGGTAGCAACTCCGGTTGATCTGATACTTGGACCCCGCGTAGAGGAGCAATGCGGCCTGATGATCGGCCAGATTTTCCTCAAGCTGGTATTCAGTCGTGCCCGCGGCATAGCGGCGCGTCAAAGTGCCGGCTGTGCCCGCACCGTCCTTTCCACTGACCAATCGAACGTGCACAGTCTCTTCGGGATCGCTACGCAGGTAGCCATGCTTGATGTGAAAAAGCGGCGGTCCCTCCATCACAGGCGGTGGGCCAATGACCAGATAACGCTGACGATACCCTGAATTATTCTGTCCCAATCTGCACCTCCGGGGCGGAGAGTAGTCAAAAATGCTAACTTTAGCAACTAAAGTAGCGCTTTCCTGACCTCGGCTAGCCCTAGATGCTCGTAGGCTCGGCTGGTCGCCATGCGACCTCGGGGGGTACGTTCCAAGAAGCCTAACTGCAGCAAAAATGGCTCGTAAATTTCCTCAATTGTCTCAGTTTCTTCTTGAGTGGCAGCGGCGAGTGTCCCTAGGCCCACGGGTCCACCGTTAAACTTTTCGATCAGTGTTTTTAGGAGGTGTCGATCTACATTGTCCAACCCAAGTGGATCAATGGATAGCATGGAGAGCGCGTCATTCGCCACTGCTTCAGAAATTGAGCCGTCGTGTTTGATTTGGGCGAAGTCACGCACACGTTTCAATAACCGGTTCGCTATTCGAGGCGTGCGTCTGGCCCGGTCTGCAATTGCGCGGGCGGCGGGGGAGTCGATCGCAACCTCAAGAATCCCTGCTGAGCGTGAAACTATCCGCGCCATGTCCTCCTCGTTGTAGAAGTTCAAATGAAACGTGGAGCCGAACCGGTCACGTAAGGGCGACGACAGTAAGGATAGCCGCGTCGTCGCCCCAATGATAGTGAACGGCTCAAGCCCGAGTCTCAGTGTGCGCGCCGATGGCCCTTTGCCAACCACTAAATCAAGCGCGTAATCCTCCATGGCCGGATATAGCACCTCCTCAATGGTTTTGTTCATTCGGTGGATCTCGTCAATGAACAACACGTCACCCTTGGCCAGGTTCGACAAGATAGCCGCCAGGTCGCCCACTCTTTCAAGCGCGGGGCCACTCGTAATCCTCACATTCGCTCCCATTTCTCTCGCAATAATGTGAGCGAGGGTGGTTTTGCCGAGTCCTGGGTTCCCGTAGAGCAAGATATGCTCAAGTGGCTCTCCTCGTTTGAGCGCCGCTTCCATAAAAATACCCAAGTTCGTTTTGAGTTCGTCCTGTCCAATAAAATCAGCTAGTCGCTCGGGTCGCAGGCCAAGTTCAACCGCTTGCTCTTCTTCTATGACTTCCGGAGCAACCGCTCTTGGCTCCTCGAATACTTGTTCTTCGATCATATCTCTTGCAGTTTACCCCAGTTCACCTGATACAATAAGGGCACTATGGGTACTTCCGCGCAGTTAAAGTGGGGATAATTTATTGCCCGTGCTATTGAATACAGGTACTTTATTTCCAGCATCCTTTATTTTTAAATTTGTTCTATATGTTTAATGAAGTAGGTCGCGGTCCAGAGGGTGAATTCGTGCCAGTTTCAGAAAAGGCTCCAGTAGCTGTAGGAATTGAAGATAACCGCATCGCTGAGATGTCACCAGATCAGTTAGCTGCTTTCAATGCTCAGAAAGCTGAGGCTTCTAAAGAGGCCGCTTTCCAGCGCGAGATTGAGCAAGCTGCTCGCGAAGTTAGGGCAGATGAAGTTAAACAGAAGATCGAGGACGAGTTTTTTGGGGATGCGAAAGCCGTTTAGTCAGCATTGAATACAAAAATAGCCTCTAATGAGGCTATTTTTGTATTCTTTATTATATTTTGATAGTATTTCTCCGGGCCGGGATGGTGAAATGGCAGACACGAGGGCCTTAAGAGCCCTTATCCGAAAGGGTGTGCGGGTTCGAGTCCCGCTCCCGGTACCAAATGATCGAGCTGAAAGGCTTGATTTTTTGTAGTACACTCCTTTAAGTATGCAAGCATCTGAACCAAAATACCGGCCCAACGTGGCGATCATTGTGACCGATGGCCAGGGACACGTTTTATTATGTGAACGGAGTGATTTGAAGTATGAGGGCACTTGGCAGACACCCCAGGGCGGGATTGATCCGGGGGAGTCACCTAGAGTAGCTGCTGAGCGCGAGCTGGGTGAAGAGCTTGGCCTGGCGCCAGAAGAGTTTGAGATTATTGGGGAGTCAGATAAAAAATATAAGTATGAGTGGACGAACAGCTACCAGTTATTAAATCCGTATCGAGAATTTATTGGTCAGGAACAACAGTTTTTTCTCGCCAAAGTCAGTCCTAACGCTCATTTTTATTTAGATTCAATTGGCCACGGTGAGTTCCGTCAGGTTAAGTGGGGGAGCCCGGCGGATTTAGTTAAGTATTGCTGGGAGGCTAAACGCCCTGGTATTGAAGCCTCGCTTATAGAGTTCGGACTCTTGTAATGGTTCGCTAATTCCCCCTCCTTACGAAGGAGGGGGCTAGGGGGAGGTCGAAAGCGCGGGCACTCCCGCGCCCGCAGTCAGGGTGGTTCACCGAGTGATCTGAATCACTCCGCTCGGCACGCCCAGCGTCTCCAGCATTTCTTGTCGCTTTGGTTCAGTGGCGGGCATCATCTGACGCTTTTCCAGGTAGATTGGTTCAAATAGTAGGTTTAGTTTGTCGGGTGTGATGGTTAAGCTCACGGTCATGCCACGTTTGGTAGCTTCAGACCAGTCTTGATCAAAGAGAAAGTTGCCGAGCGAGTAAATAATCGGGACATTTTTATAAATTTCTGTAGTTTGAATAACGTGCGGATGGGCACCAATAATTACGTCTGCTCCGGCGTCGACAAACATATGGGCGGCAGTGACCTGTGAGCTTGACGGATCACGAACGTACTCTGTTCCCCAGTGCGGCATGACGACGACGAAATTTCCCGCGGCTTTCTCTGTTTTAATTGCCTCGACAACACCATCGGTCGTCTCGTTAAATGTGTGGTAGCCAATGAACGCGAAGGGAACGCCGTTAACGGTTTTGTGCGCTACGAACTTTTCGCTCTCCCAACCGTCACCAAAAGGTGTGATGCCGGCAGCGGTGATAGTATCCCGAGTGAATTGGCCTACGGTTTTGCCAAAGTCATCAGCATGGTTATTTGAGAGGGAGAGCAGATCAAACCCTTGCTCGGCTAACATGGTGACATTAACTGGGGTAGTATCAAAACTCATCACGTTAGTACCCTCAATATTCTCTTCTTCGCGAACCGTGCTTTCAAAATTACCAATCAACAAGTCATGATCAGTTAGCAGATTACCCGCTTTGGCAAATGGATAAGCGGTGCCGTAAGTTCTGATGTATTGCTCAACATTACGCCCTAGCATGATATCGCCCACAAACTTTAGGGTGATGGAGTCATCGGTCTCGCTGACTACTTCCGGGGTCGGCTCAGTTGTTAAATCAAATTTAAGGCTAGCCACTAATTTTTCCAAGTTATCCGCTGGCCGTTCGAAGCCCATCATGCCTATCAGGTTATCGTCCGAGAGAGTTATGGTTTTAATAAATACCCCATCATCCAGTTTCTTGAGCACCGGTACAACATAAATTGAACTAGGCGTTGGCATGAGGTGAGCCACTCGTCTTTCGCCAACATGAAAATCAAGACAGGTGAGGGGATCCGTTAGGGTTTTTACCCAGTCTGGATGGTTGGCGGCTAATCCAGCTAGTTCGTAACAGGCATCATCTGGTGCTGTCCATGGTTTTTCTGGCGAGATGTACCAACCAAGTCCGCCCCAGTCTCGCTGTTGTTCCAGTGGTTCAAGTAACTGAGCCATTAGGAACACTGCCCGTTGTGGGTCATTGGTCGAGCCGCTGGGTGAAAAGGCTGCAGTGATGCGGCCGGAGTGGTTTTCAATGACCACTTCGCCATAACTTTTTGGATAGCTGAAGCGTAGGCCTAGGGCTTTATTTTCATAAAGCATCGCTGCAGTGCCCGGCAGGGGGTGGGCTCGCCCAACGTTATATGTCAGTGTTGTTGGAGGCAGGGGAGCCACTACCACCGGCGCCGGTTTAGGAAAGATATTGATATAAAATAGTAACGAGATTCCGGCTAGAATCCCCACCAGTCCAATGAAGAGCGAATAGCGTTGCATAGATTTCTTCATCATAACAAAAATCCCTCATTGCTGAGAGATTGTTGTTGGAGCGGCGGAAGGGACTCGAACCCTCGACCCTCTCCTTGGCAAGGAGATGTTCTACCACTGAACTACCGCCGCGTTTCGGTCAATACATTATCACGGGGCGTTTTCAGCGTCAAACATTGGGACTTTTAGCGGTCTACCAGTAACCTAAGCCTGATATTAGAGCGTTCGAGCGCGCTGATACGTTCTTCATGGTCAAAGTTAGTCGGGTGCAGTAAATCAACTATATTTCTGGTTTCTTGGCAGTCTTCGGCGATGGCATGAAGCAGTGCTTCATGTGTACCCAGCGTTTCCTTAACTTCTCTAAGTTCTTTAAGGATTAGATTTTCCGTTGTGTCTTTCATAGTCAGATAAGTAATTTAATCGAGTATAGCACCAGGAAAGGGGCCGGAAAATCCGACCCCTTGCTTTGCTATTTTAGGCTGCAGCAGCCGCAGTTTTTGGCCTGATACCTTCTATCGCCTGCTTCTTTAGGAGCCAGCTGATCCCGGATTTGTTACCACTCTTATATTGCTCGCGCGCTACTTCTGTGATGAAGCTGTAAATTTCATGAGCTATATCTTCCGGCATATCGAATTTGATCATGAGAGCGTTGTAACGGTCTTCCAGAATGTCGTACCACTTTTGCTTTGGGGCCTTGTTTTCGTTGTCCATATATTTGAGGTTGGGGTCGACCTATGCATCGACCCACGGGTAATTATTAAGAGAATGAAGGTAGAGTTATGCCTTTGGCTTTGGCGAACCAGTAGCCAAGTGCACCTATGCTAGTTGTCAGTAGTCCTCCGCCCACCCATGGAACTTGTTTAGTCGGCGGTTTGATTGATGTATTGGAGTGGAGCGCTTCTCCCTCTTTTGAAGAGGTGGCTACCGGGGAGTTAGTAGTTGCGTCCCCCGAGCTTGCCGTGGATCCGGCTTGCAGGGTAGTTAACCCTGTTTGTTCAAGAATATTGAGTATCCAAGCGCCTTTTATCTGGCGCACTACCCCTGTTACCGCGATACGATCATCAAAGGCTAGGGCGGAAAAGTCGACTGATGCGTCTTTAGCCGAGGTTACTGTGATGAGTTCGCCACTATCTAGTCCGACGGTGAGATTTTTTCCCACTACGTCTACAACTGAACCCGAGAGGCTCATGAGTGATCCATGACTTGCGTCTTCAAGCATCTCAAGTACGTCCGGGGCCACAGAATCTGGTTCTATAACCTTTATGTCGGTGCGGGTTTTTAGCTTAAGTCGGGTGTAGTCAGTTTTTACGTCTACAGTTCCGGTTATGCGGACTCGGGTCATGGTCGATAGCTTCGGCCAATCAGCTTTGTTGAAGTAGATTTCTAAGCCGTCTACATACGCCAGCTGTTTCCCAAACGTGCCGGGGCCCGCAACTAGCACGCCCTCCACAGTAACCGTGGTATTGGCAGCATAGTTGGTGATTTCTGTAGCGGTAATGACTGGGGCCGCAGTTCGCGTAGTGCTTGATGCAGTACTCGTGACTGCTGTTTGGCCGCTTTCGTGGAGCGTTGATACTGAGGGGGAGTCTAGACTTTCTTCCATCGGAGGGTCGAGCTCCACCCGAACAGGGGATGGGGTTCCGGTAGGAGGGTCAATCCCTTGACTCGTTCCCGTATCGGATTGAGTATTGCCGAGATCGGCTGAAGTGTTGTTTGTTGACGCATATGTGGTTGTGTCGGGGCTGATAGTTTCGGTTGCCGCGGGGGCAGGTGAAGCGTCAGGCCATGTGTTAAGTGCTAGTGGGGTAGGGTCTGCGGATTTCCAGGTGCCGTCAGAAGTTCGCGCCAGTGATGTTCCTTTCTTTGGTGCAGTTGTTTTGTCATAGGAGATGGCGTCGATAGTCGCTCCAGTGGCGTCAAAGAGGAAGATACTGTCTCCATCATTATTTAACCTTCCCTTCGGATTTTGGACCACAAAGTAAGAGAGGCCTGGAAGTGATTGAGCAGCCAGAATGGTCTTAGCTGTTGTTGCGTCCTTTACTGCCCAGCCAGTCAGATCAATTTCTTCCTCGGTCATGTTGATGATCTCGATCCACTCAACTCCGTCTGTAGGATCAGAGACAAACTCGTTAATGAGCACGGAGTGTGCAGGATGCGCAATTGGGGGAAGTGGTACAGGAGCCGGAGTGGGTGAAGAAACTTCAGGCTCGGGAGGCGCCGGTGGCGCAGGCGTGACTACGGGTTCTGGCGGAGGGGCGACCGGCGCAGGAGTCACTACAGGAATTGGGCAGATGAGGCAGGGGTCTAAGAGAGCCTCCGTGCTTGTCTGTGTTGTTTGTGCGATTGATGTGGTTAGGTCGTCGGGGATAATTAGTTCCGTTTGCTCGGTAACCGTGGCTTCGGGTGCCTCTTCCGCACTGGCGGGTAGAGGAGACACAAAGGGCACGAGGGCGATGATTCCCAGGAGTCCATATGCTAGTTTCATAGTTAATTGTTAAGGATCAGCGAACCGGATTCAACAAACGGCCGTGTAAACAACAAACCCCACAGCTAGCCTCTGGGGAGAGGAAGCTATGGGGAGTTTGTTTACCCATCCATTGCACCATATTTTCCGGTGCCTGCTTATTTTGCGGTGGGGATAAATAAAAAAACCGGCCATTTGCCGATATTTTATTGGTGGGCGAGGGGGGACTCGAACCCCCACGGATTGCTCCACATGCTCCTAAGGCATGCGTGTATGCCAATTTCACCACTCGCCCGTGGGCATTACGGTAGCGTAAAAATATATTTATAGCAACTGAGGGCCAGGCTACCACTTGGGCCAGATTAATTAGGTAAGCGGCCTCACGTTAGGGGTTTAGATGCTAGAATGAGGCATATGGACTTTTCGCTTGCCGCTTTGACTCTGGCTGCCAGTTTGTCTGGTCGAATTTTATTGGCTGTTGAGGATGCGGGCCAGGCTTGGTACGTGAATCCCGTTAATGAACAGCGGTACTCCCTCGGCTCACCGGATGATGCTTGGATGATTATGCGTTCATTGGCGTTGGGCATTTCGAACGCTGACCTCGCTCGTCAAATTCCAGCCCGGCTTGCTGGTCGAATCATTCTGGCAGTTGAGGACCACGGCAAAGCCTATTATGTCGAGCCTCTCACATTGAAACTTTTCTACCTCGGCCGCCCTGCTGACGCCTTCCGCGTTATGTCTGACCTCGGCCTTGGCATTTCGGACGCGAACCTCGCGCAAATTCCAGCCAACTCTACAACCCTTTATAACCTTTTATTACCCTCTATTACCCTTCCGGTTCAGTTTACTTCCCAAGCGCCCTTTGGCGAATGGTCAGATCCTCGTCAGCAAGATGGTTGTGAAGAGGCCTCAGCTTTCATGGCTGTTAAGTGGGCGCGCGGGGAACAATTCACCTCGGCAGAAGCTAAGTCGGCCATTGTTGGCATGTCAGATTGGGAGAAGATGACGTTCGGGGTATTTATGGATACCTCCATTGATGACACGGCGGAGAGACTTTTGCGGCGATATTTAGATTTTTCTAACTTCGAGGTTAAGAAAAACATCGGCTCAGCTGATATTAAGTCAGCGCTCTCTCAGGGCCATGTAGTAATTGTGACCATTGATGGCCAGAGGATTGCTAACCCATATTTTCAAGGCGGTGGACCGGCGCGTCATATGTTAGTAGTGACCGGATATGACAGTGCTACGGATGAGTTTATTACTAATGATCCCGGTACCAGCCTGGGCGGGGGCTACAGATACTCTGCTTCGGTGCTCCATTCATCCTTGAGGGATTATCCGTCCGGGGACCACGCGCCCCTCACCGCACTACCAACCGCAATGATTATTGTTTCTAAAAATTAGAGTAAAATATAACTAAAAGTCAGATAATCTTTAACGTATGGTTGATCAATTTAC
>CAYGEQ010000014.1:10905-15724 GCA_964348985.1 uncultured Gammaproteobacteria bacterium
ATCAGTAAGCAGGCGGAGATGTACGCTTGGGTAGAAAAGGCAGAGGAAAAGTCAGAGACAAGCATGGGTGGTTCCGAAACCACCACCACAACTTATACTTACGTTAAAGAGTGGACCGCTAAACCAGCTGATTCCAGCACTTTTCATGAGTCAGCAAGTCATCATAACCCACCCATGACTGCTGTGAGCGGTAATTACCAAGTGGGCACCATGAAGGTTGGAGTTTATTCGCTTGATGGTAAGTCTGTGTCTTTGCCGGCAGGAGATAAGCTGCCTTTGACCAGTACCATGTTGGCTTTGCCGGTAGGCGCCACCATTGCGGGTGATGCAGTGTATTTGAACGGCGCCAGTGTTAGCGCGCCGGTGATTGGTGATCAGCGTGTGAGCTACTCGGCTTTGACTCCTGGTTTCCAGGGTACAGTGTTCGGGAAATATATGTACGGCTCCTCAATTACTAAGTACACGGATGATAAGGGCCGAGGAATGGATTATCGAGTATTCGAGGGGGACCGTGCCGCGGCGCTCGCTACCATGCATGGCGAGTTCGTGATGATGCTGTGGTTTATCCGGGCTCTTGGTTTTATGATGATGTGGATTGGTTTGTCCATGGTTTTGTCACCTCTCGCCGTTATCTTAGATTTCTTCCCCCTCTTGGGTAGCTTGGGTAAGATGGCGATTAATCTTCTAACGTTCGCGATTGCAGTTCCGCTTTCGTTAATCACTATCGTTATCTCGGCCATTGTTCATAATGTGGTTGTCCTAATAGTGGTTATTTCCGTGTCATTAGCTAGCCTTGGTTATATCTTCTATAAGCAGTGGGCGAGTCGAAAGGCATAAGAACAAGTGATAACTGAACTAAAGCGGGATCTTTATGGGTCTCGCTTTTGTTATTTTTCTCAAAAACCTATAACCTACCACTTATCACCCTTTCTTTTATGCGAGCAATTTTAATTCACGGCTACAAAGCTTCACCCGACACAAACTTTTGGCCTTGGCTTAAGCGCGAGCTAATCGATCGTCGCTTTGACGTTGTGATGCCAGAGTTGCCGAATCCCACCGAACCAGATAGGGACGCTTGGACTAAGGCCGTTCTAGACTCGCTTGGGCCACTGACCGATCAAGACATTATTATTGGGCATTCGCTCGGGGGAGCTACTGCCTTGAGATTTCTTGAAGCAGCTGAGGCCAGAACTACTCCGCATGCCTGTGTGTTGATTTCTACTCCCTGGATGATTAAGGACGAGCGTTTCCGCAGTTTCTTTTTGACCGAGCTCGATCATGACGTTCTCATGTGGCGCGCTTCTAAGTTTGTAGTTATCCACGCTAAGGACGATTCAGTTATTCCTTTTGAGCATGCCGTGCGTTACGCTGAAGTTTTTCACGCTAAACTGGTCGCCCCAGAAACTGGCGGTCACTTTGATGGTCCTGAGTATCCAGTTATCCTGGACGCCATTCTAGATATTGCTAAAGAGCCGGTCGAGTACGCGCCTGGTATGTCCCTAGCTGACGAGTACGCGGATCTGATAAAATAGCCTATATGAAAAAAGCTTTTGGGCTGGTTTCCGCTTCTCTTCTACTTCTTGGTACAGGGTGTATCCCAACTCCTCAGGCCATGATTGAAAAAGTAGTCGAGCAGAAAATCAATCAAGAGTTGAAGGGCGAGGGGACTGTGGACCTGGCGGGTAATGGGGTTACTATCAATAATGAATTTGAGGGTACCTCGGCTAGATTTGGAGACAATGTTGCCTTGCCAGCTGATTTTCCTAAGGACATTCCTATTATTGATGGAGCAAAAATAGTTGGGGTAGCTGTTACTAATTCAGATGGTTCATGGGTTACCATGACTACAGACAAGTCAGTTGAAGAGTCGGCTGCCTGGTATGACGATCAGCTAAAAAAAGATGCTTGGGTGCTGTCGGCCTCTTACGCTGCCGGGGGCATGTCTACTAAGATGTATGAACGGGATAATTTAGGTCTAACGGTGATTGTGGCCGCTGGTGAGAACGGTGAGCCAAATAGCATCATGGTCACCGAATCAATCGCTAACTAGTTACAAAAAGATAGCCCCCGCGCACCAACTGGTGAACGGGGGCTTGTTGGTTAAAAGATCACGCTTGGGAGCGCTTCTTCCGCATGTACTCACGGCCGCGCCCGATCGTTTCGTTGACTGGCACAGCCATCAGCCAGGCTGGGCAGTCAGCCTCTCCCCAGGAGTTGGCATTCACGCGGGCCAGCTCCGTCATCTTCGGCACGCCCAGCATTTCGGCGGTAATGCCGCCACGGTTCACAAAAGCGTGTAGGCTGATCGGCTCAGCCCCGAGCTCACGGCTGAGCTCAATTACCTTCTTGATGGACCCGCCGGTGGTCAGTACGTCTTCAATCAGCGTTACCCGCTTCCCGCGGAGGAGCGGCTGATTGAGCGTACTCACGTAGAAGGTCTCCTCTGGGCCCTTCTCAGCCGGGATCAGCGGTATGCTGTATCCGTAATTTTCAGACAGCGCCCACTGGACCGCTTGCGCCAGCTTCACCCCGCTGCTTTGCGGAGCCACCAGGACGTTTGGCCTATCCAGCATCACGCGGTGGGCCAGGGCTTCGGACACCAGCCTGAAGGCTTCGGCATGTTCGAACACCACCTTCTTGTTGAAGTAGCGGTCGCTGTGTTGCCTGCTGGCCAGGACAAAATGTCCCCTCAGGTCCGCCCCCACCTGAGTGAAAAGCGCCAAAAAATTCACTTCCGTCATTTGTTCCGCTCTGTTCATGTCTACTCCTTAGTGACGGGAAGAGGGTATCAACCGCCCAGTAAACACGCAATATTTATAACTTATTCACATCTATTTTTCACGATGAATATTTTCATGGTGAAATAGAAGTATCCCAAGGAGCAATCCACGGGCCATAAATCCAAACTCCCCAGAAATGGCGGGGTTTGGATTTATTTTTAACTTGGTTACCTATGCAAGCCGATCGATATCATGAACGCATCGCCAACGATCCGTTACCGCGCATTGTCACGACCGTTACAGAAGACCGAATCCCATATTTTTCCATTCCGTTGTTCGCCGAGTTGGCATATTACCTATTGTTGCAGACCACAGAGTTTCGGGAGATCAATATTTATGCGTTCGCAGTTATGCCTGACCACATCCATGTCGTTGCCGAAAAATCAGGCGGGAAAACGGTAAGCGATTTCATGCATTCGTATAAGGGGTTCATTTCCCGGGAAATCGGCAAATGGCACGATGAATTCCACGCGAAGGCGGGGTTTCAACCCCGCATGCACACATCGGTTTGGCAGGTATCGTTCAATCAATTATTGATATACGGCAAAGAAGGTTTGCGGAACCGAATAAATTACGTTGCGAATAACCCGGTTCAACATGGAATCGTGAAGAACCGAAACGAATACCGATGGACATATGTCGCGCCGGGATATGCGCATATGGTGTCGCGATGAACGCGATGTGGATATCGAAAAGGCGGGGTTTAAACCCCGCCTTCGCGAATCACCGCAATCAATAATGGTATTGAATCCCCTTCACAATCGTGAACGCCCGGTACAGCTGCTCAAGGAAGAAAATGTGGGCCAGGTCGTGCGTGGTCGTCATTTGAGAAAGCGAGAGGCAGTGATGTGCTCGCTTTTTTAGTTCTGAGGACAGGCCGTGGGGACCGCCCAGGACGAAAATTAGCTTATCCCCGGCGTCTATATAGGAGGAGAGCTTGCTCGCGAATGATTCTGAGGTCATTTCTTTGCCGGCGGCATCAAGGATTATGAGGACAGAGTCGGTCGAAATGGCCTCGACTAGCTTTTCCTCATCCTTGAACGAGCGTTCGGCATAATCAGAGAACTTTCCCAGCCTTTTTTGGAACTCAGAGGCAATTTCCAGAAAAGGGCCCTTGGGGATAGTCCCAACCGTGAATAAAGTTACTTTGAACATATGGCCTTGATATTAGCCAAAAATTAGCCGTGTAGCAACAGTGGAAAAGTGGTGGGAGTCCAATCTTGACAGTGCTTTCAGCCTTCTGTACTATTCCGCCACTGTCCGTTCACAATTTCATACGTCGCGAAACGTATATATATAGAGAAAGTACTCACTGTGAAACCCCCAACTGTTGAAGTTGGGCGTAATCAGTGGGTGGAGAGCATTAAGGGTGTAGAGGTGGATGGCTAGACTGAATATGCCTAAGAAGGACGCCGCAGCCTGCGAAAAGCTTTGGGAAGGTGGCAAGCAACCGTTGATCCAAAGATGTCCGAATGGGGAAACCCTATCAGAGGAATGTCTGATAACTGACTTACTGAATACATAGGTAAGCAGAGGTAACCTAGGGAAGTGAAACATCTCAGTACCTAGAGGAAAAGAAAAGAAGGGGTACGATCCTCATCTTGTTACTCGATGCTTCGAGTGACGGGATGACGGACCGCGCTCATATTCCGAGAGTAGTGGCGAGCGAAATCGGAACAGTCCAAACCCGTGCCGTGAAGTCCAATGAAACTCCTTCGGGAGCGTAGTTGATACGAAAGGTGCCGGCCGTTGCCGCACGGGGGTTGCAAGAAATGTGATTCTGGACCGGTAGTCCAGAGCGTCACTGACATGTGTTAGCGAAACGCGTTGGAAAGCGCGATCAAAGAAGGTGATAATCCTGTACGCGAAAACACATTGCCATACGTTCACGTTTTCTTAAGTACGGCGGGACACGAGAAATCCTGTCGGAATCTACCACGACTATGTGGTAAGACTAAATACATATTCAGATCGATAGTGAACCAGTACCGCGAGGGAAAGCTGAAAAGAACCCCGGAAGGGGAGTGAAATAGAATCTG
>CAYGEQ010000015.1:0-11650 GCA_964348985.1 uncultured Gammaproteobacteria bacterium
GCCGTTCACCAAGCGGTACCTCGGCACGCTCCGCAATCATTTCTCGACGATCGGAGTGAATGGTATTAATGAAGCTATTAGAAACTTTACGGATGATACGGAGAACATTGCTACTCCGTGGGGCCACGCCTTCGCCGTAGAAATTCTAGACTTCATGCGTCAGGAGCTGGCTAATTACCAAGAAGAAACTAAGCATTTCTATAACCTGGAAGCCACCCCGGCTGAGGGTGCGACGTACAGGTTCGCTAAAGAGGACCAGAAAAGATTCGAAAATATTCTCCAGGCAGGTACTAAAGAAGCGCCGTTTTACACTAATTCCTCGCAACTGCCAGTTGGTTACACAGACGACGTATTTCAAGCGCTCGAGTTACAGGATGACCTACAGATTAAATACACTGGAGGCACCGTCTTTCACGCCTACATGACGGAGAAGATCACGAGCGGTACCCAGTGCCGGGACCTAGTGCGAAAAATTCTGTCTCGTTTCCGCTTGCCGTACATCACTATCACCCCAACCTTCTCCATCTGTCCTAATCACGGGTATCTGACGGGGGAGTGGGACTGGTGTCCTAAGTGTGACGTTGAGCGGGGAGTGGATAACGCACCTAGGTTAGATACGGTTATCAGGCTTAAGCATGAGAGTGAGGCTTCAGCTAAATAATTAATTATCTTATGGACCGAATCATTAGGGAGAGCGAGGTACCAGTTCAGGTTAACCAGGCTGTTAGAACAAAATGTGAAGTATGGACTCGGGTTATGGGCTATCATCGGCCAGTTTCACATTTCAACATCGGTAAGAAGTCTGAACATTACTCGCGGAAGCATTTCGAGGAATGTTTGACGGCTAACGCGCAGTTTGTGGCGGCCTATCAGCCAGAGCCGACAGTATGCTGATTTCTGGCATCCAGCCCTGTACCTTACTAGATTTTCCGGAGAAGACAGCCTGCATTGTCTTTACCCCTGGGTGTAATTTCCGTTGTTCGTATTGTCACAATCCAGAATTCGTCTTGCCCGAAAGGATCAAGGAGTTGAGACCGGGGTTTATTCCGGAAGAGACTTTTTTCCGCTTTTTGGATCGTCGACAAGACTTGTTGGATGGCGTAGTAGTCACTGGGGGAGAGCCAACCCTCATGCCGGATCTCCTTGAGTTCCTGCGAAAGGTTAAGGACAAAGGGTTCAAGACTAAGTTGGACACAAATGGCAACCGGCCGGCCGTTTTGAAGCGGGCGTTAGACGAGGGTTTGGTAGATTACGTAGCCATGGACGTAAAAACCAGTTTAACCGAGTACCAAAATCTCGCCGGAGCTTTAGCTGAGCCAATGGCCATCTATGAAAGCATTGAGCTCTTGAAGGCCAGTGCCATTGATAGCGAGTTTCGTTCCACTCTGCTTAAAGAACTTCATCCACCTAAGGTTTTAGCCGAAATGGTCGAGCTTCTCAGAGGGGCCAAAAAACTTTATCTGCAGAAGTTTAGACCGGGCATTGTGCTCAATCAGATCGCCGCTACCTATCAACCGTTTTCCGAGACCGAGATGTCTGAGATTGCTAATTTATTTCGATCTGTAGTGCCGACTGTTATCATTAGAACATAAATATGAAATACACCGCCGACCAGTTAGTGTGGGTTAGTCTCAGATTCGTTATGGGCTTTATGTTTTTCTGGGCTTTCATAGATAAGCTTTTTGGCTTGGGCTTTGCGACCGCGCCGGAGAAGGCGTGGTTGGCTGGTGGCTCGCCCACTACCGGTTTCCTGTCTCATTCCTCAGGTTGGTTCGCTGGAATTTTTCAGGCCATGGCCGGTTCACCGGTGGTCGACGCGTTGTTTATGGCCGGGCTTTGCTTGATCGGTCTCTCGCTTCTCTTGGGCGTTGGTATGAAGGTGGCTGGTTGGAGCGGTGCACTCATGACTTTACTTATGTGGTTAGCTGTCTTTCCACCAGAGAACAATCCGCTCATTGACGATCATGTCGTTTACGCCTTGGTGTTTATTGGCTTGGCCCTTACAAACACAAAGCCCGGCCGGATTTTTGGTCTCGGCCAGGCTTGGTCATCTACTAAACTGGTGAAGAAGTATCCAGTTCTAGAATAGTTTACTCGGTTGCTGTTGGTGCTGTGTTAGCTGCGGCCAAGGCTTCATCCAGAATCTTCTTGAGAGCTGCGTAGCCCGCTGGGTTCTTAATGGAAGTCCCGTTTAAGAAGAAGGTTGGGGTGCCACTGACTCCGGCGCGCATACCGCTCTGGTAGTCTTTGGTCACTGTTTGTCGGCTCTCTCCGCTGTTCATGTAACTTTCAAAGTCCGCCATATTAAGCTCAAGCAGACCGGCGTAGTCTTTGAACTTATCACGTGGATTATTTAGTTCAGACCATTCACTTTGCTGGGCAAAGAGAATATCTGCGTATTCAAAGAATTTTCCTTGTTGACCAGCAGCTTCCGCGGCTCGACCAGCAAGTTCCGCGTTTTCGTGAATGGAGTAGATGGGGAAGTGTCTGTATACAAATCGTACTCGGTCTGAATACTCGGCCATGATCTGCTTAACTACAGGGGCGTACATGGCGCAGGCTGGACACTGGAAATCAGAATATTCTAGGAGTGTGACCTTAGCCTCTGGGTTCCCGCTGACGTGGTCTGTGGGTAGGATCTCGCTGGCCACTTTAGTGCCAGATGAGGCGTTGTCCTGGATGTGGGCGATATACACGAGCACTCCGAGCATAGCTATAATTCCCACCGCCCAAGCAATAATAGTCCCAACTTTCTTGGTCACATTTTGTTTATCCATAGTGGGAAAAGGGTAGCATATTGGCCTAAAAAACAAAACGACCTCCGTTAGGAAGTCGGTCTGTGGTGCGGATGGAGGGACTCGAACCCTCAAGCCCGAAGGCACACGCCCCTCAAACGTGCGCGTATACCAATTCCGCCACATCCGCATGGAGAATGCGGCTACACTATACTTAAGCTCAGTCCTCTTGGCAAGGATTTGCCTTTCAGGTAAGATAGCGTCGGTTTCAAAATATGGACGCTTAGCTCAGCTGGTTAGAGCGACTCGTTTACACCGAGTAGGTCGAGGGTTCGAACCCCCCAGCGTCCACCATTGAATCGGGCCCTTAGCGCAGCTGGTAGCGCGTTTCCATGGCATGGAAAAGGTCAGCGGTTCGATCCCGCTAGGGTCCACCATCAAGAGCTCCACCCTAAAGGTGGATTTTTTGTTTTCTGAGGTACAATGTGGGGGAGATAAAGTCTAATTTTATGCTTTTACGAATTTTAATTGGGATCGGTGTTTCTTTGCTTGGGGTACTGATTACTTGGAAGACCCAAATTATGCTGGATACGGTTGGCCCGATTGATTGGGCTGAGCGTAATTTAGGCGGGGGAGGCTCCAGGTTATTTTATAAATTATTAGGAGTGGTGATTACTTTGATTGGTTTTTTGGTCATCACTAATTTATACAACATGGTGATAGGGGGTTTTGTCACATCCCTTTTTGGCGGCGCATCTCCAGCCTAATATGGGTGGTAGCGCTTTCTTAAATCCAGAACATTTGATGGATGCCGGGGGCGTTCGTTTGGGGCACCATGTGGCGGATATTGGTACTGGTAGAACCGGGCACCTGGTTTTCCCGCTAGCTACCAGGGTAGGGTCAGAGGGTAAAGTTTATGCGGTTGATATTGATTCAGAGGCGGTGTCCATGGTTGAGAGTTTACGACGCACCAGGGGTACGCATAACTTACATACCGTGTGGTCTGATGTTGAATCGCCAGGCTCAGTGAACGTACCCGCGGGTTCGCTCGACGTAGCGTTTTTAGTGAATACTTTGTGGACTATTAAGAGACACGGCAGCCTGGTCCAAGAATTGAGTAGACTCATGAATGATGCTGGTCGAATTTTGGTGATGGATTGGCATGAGTCAGCTTCGCACCCTTTAGCACCACGCGTAGATTTTAGGCAGCAGCCGCGGGTTGTTGACGTTTATTTTGCCGAGGCTAATTGGCACCCGGTGTATGAGGTGCGCATCACGCCACACCATTGGGCTCGGGCCTATGAGAGATTATAAGGTTGACTAACTGTTAGGAGACGTTTACCATCTGGCCTAATATGTCTCAACTTTTGACCTTGTCTTTCTGGTTTAACCCCGCGCCTATTGCTATGAGTCCGGCGTTTGCTACTGGGTTCTTTATTTTCTTTGCTCTGTTCGCTATCACCGGAGCGTTGCTCAGGATCATCTCTAAGCGTACTTTGAGAGATACCTATGACAAGCAGGCCTTTAGGATGGCCGGCAACATGGCCACCTGGTTAACTGTTTTTGGCTTCATGTGGCTTTTTTGTACTTATGAGGAAGTTCAGGTGTTCGGTGTTAGAGCCTGGTTCATTTTGTGGGTCGGGCTTTTCTTGGGCGGTGCTGGCCGAGTTTTCTGGTTTGTTAGCCGGGAAGCTCCGGCTCTTCGCTTGAGACACGCTTCTCGTTCCACGGTCAATCAGTACTTGCCTAGACGTGCTCGGTAATGTGGTGGAAATCCGCCGACGCAAGGGTAATGATGGCGAGGTGTTAGCGGCGGAGTATTTGGTCAAACAAGGCTTTGAGATTCTGGACAGGCAATATTTAACTAGGCTAGGGGAAATAGATCTTGTCGCCAGGGATGGTGATGAGATCGTTTTTGTTGAGGTGAAAGCGCGTTTTGGCTTGGACTTCGGTCACCCGGAAGAAGCGGTTACTCCCAGTAAGCTTCGCAAGATTGCTAATACTGCTCAGCTTTACATTAGGCAGAAAGGGATGATTGACGTATCGTTCAGGATAGATGTGGTTGCTGTGAGATTAGATATGAATCCGCCAGAAATAGTCCATCTCGAGAACGTTTATTAGTATGGATTACATCAAGCAGTATTCAGGTTTAACACCGCAGGAACTGCGCCAGCTTTCTTATAAGAGAAGATATAAGTCTGAGGTTCCAGCTTGGGATGACTCGATGGTCCTTTTGACTAAGCTCGTTGGCGATAGGCTGGGGAGTACACCAGATGTACTCGACCTAGGTTGTGGCCGGGGTAACTTTGTACTCGACGAGTTAGGTGAGGTGTTCGGCCGAAAAGTAGGCTTTGATGTTTCGTCTAGCGAGACCGACGGTAATAAGTCTGTTCGAGAGCTGGTTTTTGGAGACGCCAAGAAACTTCCGTTTCCTGACGCCTCTTTCGACCTCGTAGTTTCCCTGTGGGTGTTGGAACACATTGCCGAACCCGAGCAAGTTTTTGCCGAGATTACCCGCGTGCTCAAGCCCGGGGGACGCTTTGCTTTTGTTACGCCTAACTCAAAAAGCGCCCTGATTCTTCTACGCAGCTTCATGTCTCAGGGTTTGGCAGATAGATTGCTTAAAAAGTATTACGGCCGCGAGGAACACGATGTCTTCCCGGTTTGTTATTTAGCGAACGACAAAAAGTCCCTCTGCAAACTCGCCCAAAAAACCGGATTAATCCCCGTTGTCCTCCGTCAAAACGCTGACCCTTCATACACTTCCTTTAATGAAGTGACTTATCGCGCCTCAAAGCTATTTTCTAGGATCCCCTGGTCCTTTAGCCGGCCTCATATAGTGGGGGTGTTTCAGAAGGTGTCGTAGGTTGCATGAGGCTTAATCATGTGATATCCTCTCTGCATAGAACTCGGCTGATGGCCGGGTTCGTTGCTTAAATAGACATATGTCCAGCCCAATAGAACAAGCCATTAGACAGATTTGTGAGGAAAAAGGACTTTCTTATGAGTCCGTAATTGAAACCATTGAGTCCGCGCTGGCCGCTGCTTACCGTAAGGACTTCGGTGATAAGTATCATAACCTTGAAGCTGAATTCGACGCCGAAACTGGTGGAGTTCGTGTTTTTGACGTGAAGACGGTGGTCGAGGATATTTCCGAGGAAGAGCTGGAAGAAGTCAGAAAGAAAGAAGCTGAAGAGTCAGCCGCGCGTGAAGCTAGACGTGCTTTGGGTGAATACATGCCAGCTATTGAGGAGGTGTCTACTGAAGAGAAGCCAAAGTACAATCCAAAGACTGACGTCATGCTTTCTGAGTCTAAGATTTTGAAGAGCGGTTCTAAGGTAGGCGACATTTTGCGCACGGAGTTGCCAATTCCTGGCGAATTCGGCCGTATGGCTGCCATGACTGCTAAGCAGGTTATCACGCAGAAATTGCGTGAGGCCGAGCGCGAAATTATTTTCAATGAATTTAAGGGCGTGGAAGGTACGGTCATCATGGGTACGGTGCAGCGCCGTGAGGGCCGTATTATCCTAGTTGATATTGGCCGGACCGCCGGCATTCTTAAGCCAGAAGATCAGATGATGACCGACCGGTACCGTTCTGGTGATCGCGTCAAAGTTTACGTTCGTGAAGTTTCACTTGGACCCCGTGGTCCGCAGATTTTGCTCTCTAGAACTCATGAGGCACTCGTGAAGTATTTGTTCGAGGTAGAGATTCCTGAAATTGCTGAGGGTTCAGTAGAGATCAAGGCTATTGCTCGTGAGGCTGGTGCTAGAACTAAGATTGCTGTTACTTCTAGCGATGCCCAGATTGATCCAATTGGTGCGTGTATTGGTCAGCGCGGAACCCGTATTCAGACCATCATTGCTGAACTAGCCGGTGAAAAGATTGATATTATTGAATGGAGCGAGAACATCACTAAGTTTATTGAGCAGGCATTAGCTCCAGCTAAAATTCAAGGCGTGCAGGTTGATGAGGATGAGAAGTTGGCTACAGTCATGGTGGTTCCAGAGCAGTTATCACTGGCTATTGGTCGCGGCGGGCAGAATGTTCGTTTGGCCGCTAGACTGACTGGTTGGAAGGTGAACATTCAGGAAGTGACCTCAGAGGGCCAGCCAGTTGCTCCAGTGATTCCTGATGGAGAATTGCCAGTTGAAGGTGAGCCTGAAGGTATTGAGACCCCCAACGTTGAATAACTATGATTGGCGAACTCTTCACGGCCGTTCTTTATCAGCCAATGTATAACCTACTGATTCTCTTTTACGGATTATTTCCGTGGGGCGGATTAGGTCTGGGTATCATTTTGCTGACCATCATTGTGCGTTTGGCCACTTTGCCATTGACGTATAAGTCCTTGCGCTCCCAGAAGGAGCTACAGGAGATTCAGCCAAAGATTGAAGCCATTAAGAAGAAACATAAGGGTTCAGCCAATCAGGAAGAGATGGCCCGGGAGCTAATGGCCGTGTATAAGACACATAATGTTAATCCATTCGCTTCTTGTTTGCCCACCATTATTCAGTTGGTAGTGTTTTTAGCTCTTTTTCACGTTCTTTCAGCCGGTTTGAAGACCGTGGATGAATCCTTGCTCTATTCCTTCGTGATGAATCCTGGTGAAATTAACCACATGTTCTTGGGCATGAACCTGAGTGTGGTTTCTATTCCATTCGGTATTTTGTCAGCCGCCATGCAGTATCTCCAGGCCAAACAGATGATTGGTCAGCGCCCACCTGCGGCAGCATTGAATAGCGGTGAGGGATCACAGGCTATGGATGAAGATATAACGGCGACTATGAATAGGGTTACGCTGATTGTCCTGCCGATTATGATGCTGGTGATGGGTGTGACCACTTTACCGGGCGGTACCACTCTGTACATCTTCGTTTCGGCCTTAATCACGTATGTTCTCTACGAGTATTTCTTGAAACCTAGCGTCCCGTCGGGGCCGGTGGTGGAGGTGTTACCTGCGCCTAAAAAGTCTTAAACGCAAACATCCCCCAGAGCTCATGAGCCTTGGGGGATTTGTGTTAGAATGCCATTATCTATGGCATCAAGGAATAAACTTTTGAAGGCGGCCATCTTTCTTTTAGGTTTAGGAGCGGGAGGTGGTTTATTTTTTTTCTTGTTATGGCGGACCGGCATTTCCACGGTGATTGATGGCTTATGGGCTTTTGGGTTATTGCCGCTAGTGCTCTTTTTTGTTATTTCGCTCCTTAATTTTAGTCTATATTCATGGCGGTGGAAGATTATTCTGGATGCCATGACCCCAAAGAATCAGCGCGTCTCATACGGCAAGATGTTTATGAATCGGATGAGTGGTTTTGCGGCTGGTTACCTGACTCCCGGGGCCCAGGTGGCTGGTGAGCCAATTCGGGTAGCTATGTTATTAGCTGACGGCGTGCCAGCTAAAGTGGCGACCGGTTCGGTGGTGCTTGATTTAGCCTTTGAAATCACCACCTTCGTTATTTATGTAGCGCTTGGCCTTGGTTTTGCCATGACGAACGGTTTGGCTGGCAGTGGGGGAGTCACTGGGTCAGTCATTTTTATTGCTGTGTTACTGGCTTTGCTGATTAGTTTTTTTGTCATGACGGTTCGTGGCGGAGGCTTTTTCCACCGGCTAATGCGGGTTTCCAGATTAAGTAGGATTAAGGCACTTAACAAGTTAGAGCATTGGTTGATTGAGACAGAGGCAATAATGAGTGATTTCTTTGTTGGTCGAGCCAGAGTAGTGGCGGCAATTGTTAGCCTGTCTTTGGTGATGGCGATGTTTAAGGCGATTGAAGCCATGTTCATTGCTCATTACTTAGGCGTGGATGTTAGTCTGTCAGACGCCTTTTTAATGAGCACATTGCCCGGTGTCGCTCTCTTGCTACCGGTGCCAGCTGGCCTGGGAGTTTATGAGGGTAGTAACGAGGCAATGTTTGCGGTGCTTGGTCTGCCAATCAATGCCGTGGCCTATACGGTGATTATCCGGGCCCGTGACTTTTTGTTTATTGGGCTGGGGGTGGCTTACGCCATTGTTCATGGCGAGCGGTTAGTGACCGCCAAGTATGGGAAATGATTTAGAAAATTCAATTCTCCGCACCGCTGCCTATTTTTCTTATTTTTCCTATCCGTTAACCGCCTTTGAGTTGTGGAAGTGGTTGCTTGGCCCAACTGTGCCGTATTCGTACCTAGAAGTGGTTCAGGCCTTGGCTACTTCAGAGATATTGCAGCGCCGCTTAGCTCGGGAGTCTGGTTTTTATTGTTTAGCAAATGAAGATGGGCCTTCGCCTATCACGGCCCAGCTTGAGGATAGATCAAGCAGACTAGTTGATGCACTGCAAAAGTACGGGGTCATTGCTAGATATTTGAGCTATTTGGCCCATGTACCGGCGGTGCGTGGGGTGGCTATTTGTAATTCTCTAGCCTTTCATCACACTAACTCAGCCAGTGATATTGATCTGTTCATTATTACTAAACCAGGCCTTACTTGGACGGCCAGATTTTTATCCGCCCTGCCTCTTATTTTATTACGCCGTCGCCCGGGTGAGGCTAAGCAAAATCCCATTTGTTTAAGTTTTTTTGCCGCCCAGACGGCGCTAGCTTTAGAGGGTGTCAAAATCAGCGAACAAGATCCTTATTTAGCTTATTGGTCCATGACCTTGATGCCAATTTTTGATCGGAGTCTTTGGCACCGACAGCTAGCTGATCAGAATAGGTGGGTTCATGAGTATTTGCCCAACGCTTATTACGTGAGGCGTGCACAGGCGTTTAGAGCTTCACCCTCTAGGTTTAATTTACCAACTTTTTTTTCTGAAAAGCTCCTCAAAAAAGTGCAGGAGGATCGCTTACCCAGACACATGAAAGCGATGGGCAATTTAGATACGCGGGTTATTTTACGTGACGATATGTTGAAGTTTCATGATCAGGATCGCCGGGAGGAAATTAAATTAGCTCTGGAGGAGCGCCTGACCACTTTAGTATGAGATTTGCTAAGGCGGATTATTTCACTTGGCTGCTTTCGGCCTTTGTATTTTTATTGCCTTGGCAGACTAGGTATATATTTGGCACTTTACAGCATGGATCAGCGGTTAGTGAGTATGGAATAATGAGCCTGTACGCCTCTCAGTTGTTATTGATTGCGGGTTTGATGATTGGGTATTTATGGCGTGGCCGGCCAATTATTAGTGAGGCTGGGCGGTCATTAGTTATTGGGGCTGGTGGTTTGGTTTTAGTAGCGCTAGTGGGGTTAGTATTTTCTACTGAGCGCGCTTTGTCTTTAGCGCAATTTATTCATCTTGGTTCAGCTTTTGTAGTTTTTTTGGCCTTGCTTGACTCTAGGGTGGACATGAAGAGGGTTTTGGCTAGTTTTATTTTAGGCTTGGTGCTACCTCTCTTGTTGGGCGCGTTTCAAGTTTTGGCCGGGTATACGCCTTCTAGTACGCTCCTTGGTTTGGCTGTTAGGAATGCAGAGCATCTGGGCGATTCTGTTATTTCTTTGCCGGATGGTGCCAGGATGTTGCGGGCTTATGGCAGTTTCTCGCACCCGAATGTCTTTGGCGGTTATTTGGCGGTTGGGGTAGTGGTGGCCGGGGCGCTTTGGTCAAAGGCGAAGTCTTTGCGTTACCGCAGTGTTTATGGGGTGTTAGCTGTGGTTTTGATGCTGGGTCTTTTTTTGACCGCTTCTAGGTCAGCCGCCCTAGGCTTAGCACTTGGGGCCTGCTTGTCGCTACTGGTGGTGCGGACGAAGAATATGACTAAGACCAAACTAATGTTGCTGCCTGTTGCCCTGCTGGCTATTGGGCTGACTTTGGCGTTCACTTTGCTGGCTCCGCAATTGGTAGCCGGTACCAGAGGTGGGGGTGTGAACGAAGAGCGATCCATCAGGGAACGCACTGCGCAGTACAGTGAGTTTTTAATGACTGTAAAAAAAGCCTCGCCCCTCCGGGTGTTAGTTGGCCATGGAGCCAGTTCATATACGTTTGAGTTAGCTAAAACATTTCCTGGTCGGGCAGTTTTTGCTTATCAGCCGGTTCATTCAGTCCCACTTTTGGTCTTTTTCGAGTTTGGTCTGATTGGGACACTGTTGATTTTAAGTTGGTGGTTGGCCATTGGCCGTTTGAACACTGCCCGTTTTCCCAACCGTGACGCGGTGGCCGCCTTGGCTGTGGGTAACGTGGTTTTAGTGGTTATTTTCTTTGATCATTATCTGTTAACTTCCTGGTCTGGTTTGGCTTTGTTAGCCATGGTAGCGGCCTTATTAGCACGTTTGGGCGAGCCAACTTCTGCCGCGTAGATTTTAATTTGGCAGACTTGACATTAGACTGCTAACGGCGCAAAATCGCCTCGTATTTTATTTACAAAACTATGAAACTTAGACCTCTCGGGAATCACGTGATTGTAGAACCTGCTTTGAAGGAAACTAAGACAGCTTCTGGCATTATCATTCCGGACACGGCTGAGAAAGAGCAGTCTGATCGTGGTACGGTCATCGCTATTGGTCCTGGAAAACTAACAGACCACGGCGCTCGCCAGCCAATTGATCTGACTGTTGGTGCTCAGGTGCTATTTAAGAAGTGGGGCAAGGAAGAAGTGGAGATTGAAGAGAACGGGATGAAGAAGAAATTACTCGTGGTGTCCGCTGACGACTTAATCGCTGTAATCGAATAATTGCCGGCATGAGGATGGAGAGGAGAGAGAGGATGGAAAGAAAAATTCTTTAAAGAAATCATCCAACCTCTATCTCCTCTTTCTCCTCTAGCCGACGGTGCTCAGAAATAAACTATGGCCAAGAATATTACTTTCAAAGAAGACGCTCGTTCAAAGATTAAAGCCGGTGTCGATAAGCTCGCCAACGCAGTCAAAGTAACGCTCGGTCCTACTGGTCGCAATGTCATTATCGACCGCGGTTTTGGCGCGCCTATGGTGACGAAGGACGG
>CAYGEQ010000015.1:11750-15105 GCA_964348985.1 uncultured Gammaproteobacteria bacterium
AAAGAGATCTCCGTCCCTGTTGCTGGCGACGCCATTAAGCAGGTAGCAAGCATCTCTGCGAATGACGCCGAGCTCGGCACTATGATTGCTGAGGCTATGGCCAAGGTAGGCCAGGACGGCGTGATTACTGTTGAAGAAGGCACAAGCTTCGGAATCGAAGTTGATGTGGTCGAGGGTATGCAATTCGACAAAGGCTACATGACGCCTTACATGGTGACGAATGCTGAGCGCATGGAAGCTGAGTACGGAGATGTGCCAGTCCTTGTAACTGATCAAAAGATCAGCTCTATTCAGGACCTCGTTCCACTCCTTGAAAGCATCGCTAAGACCGGCAAGAAAGACCTGGTTATCATCGCAGAAGACGTAGAGGGTGACGCACTCTCGACGATCATCGTAAACAAGCTACGCGGTGCGTTTAACATCCTCGCGGTGAAGGCTCCCGCTTACGGAGACCGCCGTAAGGCCATGCTTGAAGACATCGCTGCTGTTACCGGTGCTACCTGTATTTCTCCAGACAAGGGCATGAAGCTTGAAGGCGCTGGACTTGAGATTCTCGGCCGTGCACGTCGCGTAGTTTCGACCAAGGATACGACGACGATTGTAGAAGGCGCTGGCGACAAGCAGGTGATTGCTGACCGCGTCTCTCAGATGAAATTGCAGATTGAACAGGCTACTTCAGACTTTGAGAAAGAAAAGATGCGCGAGCGTATGGCTAAGTTGGCCGGCGGAGTTGCTGTTATCCGCGTTGGTGCAGCTAGCGAGGTCGAGATGAAGGAGAAGAAGCACAGAATCGAAGACGCTGTTGCCGCCACAAAGGCTGCAATCGAGGAAGGTATTGTCGCTGGCGGTGGAGTTGCGCTCATTCGCGCGAAAGAAGCACTCAAGGGCTTGAACTTGGTTGGCGATGAGAAGCTCGGCGCAGATATCCTCGATAAGGCTCTCGAGGCACCAATCAGACAAATCGCGGAGAAC
Organism: uncultured Gammaproteobacteria bacterium; assembly: GCA_964348985.1. Classification (GTDB taxonomy): domain Bacteria; phylum Patescibacteriota; class Patescibacteriia; order UBA9934; family UBA9934; genus JAGORL01. The sequence continues at coordinate 12,723 of CAYGEQ010000015.1, forward strand.
GCCGGCAAGGAAGGCGGCATAGTGGTTGAACACGTAAAAAACGCTTCCGGCAACATGGGCTGGAACGCCGTCACCGGCGAGATGTGCGACATGGTCGTTTCCGGTATCGTTGACCCGGCTAAGGTCACTCGATCAGCTCTCCAGAACGCTGCGTCAGTGGCAGTCATGATCTTGACTACAGAAGCCGCTATCACTGAGATCCCTAAGGACGAAAAGTCCGCTCCTGGCGGTGCTCCGGGAGGAATGGGGGACATGTATTAGCGCATTGGTCCCCGAGCGAAGGCGAGGGGTCTACAGGTGGGCTATTGGATTCAGGAAAGGGCGGGGCGAAAGCCTCGTCTTTTTCTTTGACAATTTAGCCTTAATTTGGTTTAATGACCGGTCTTAACAACGAGGAGGACGCGTGGAAAGACATGACCCTGGTGTGAGTCCTGAGTACGCGGTGATTGTGGCAGTGGATTTTGATGGGACTTTGGTCCCGGCTGGATCTCCGCCATACACTACCGCCTCGATCGCAGCGTTGCTTGAGGAACGGCGGGCTCGTTATGAGATGTTTCACGGACAGGTGAGGCGCTTCAGTGAGCGCGGAGGCGTGATTGCCTTCTGTACGGGGCGAGGTTTTGACTTCGTTCGGGCGGTGTCTGACCGTATCCTCGGGACGCAGCGCTACATCTTCATTGGTGAGAGTGGCGCTGACATCCGGGTGGTGCGTGGTCGCCAGATCTCTGATCTCGTGCCGCCCTACATGGGTGACATGGCGCGGTTCTTGGCGTGGAAGCCGCGGGCGGAGCAGCAGGTGAAGCGGCTGCTCGGCTGCCAGGTGCAGGCCAAGCGTCATATCGTGACCTTCTCCAGGTCACCTGACACGGACATCCACCACTTTCAGCTCATGGTGGAAGCAGTTCTCCGTGACTTTGACCCCGAGATGTATGGCGAGCTCACGGTGACGCATTCCAGCAACGCGGTCGACATCATGAAGCGGACCGTCAACAAGGGGGCTGGACTGAGTTTCGTGTGCCAGAAGTTCAACATCCCGCGGAGCGTGATGATCGGGGACGCCGAGAACGACTGGGACGCGCTCCTGACGGCTACCGTACCGGTGCTGGTTGGGAACGCGACGCCGGACTTCATCGACCGCCTGTACGGTCGTCGCCCGGATCTGCGCGTCATGCTCGGCCATGACCTGGAGGGGGTGAGCGAATGTTTTGACATCGGACTCTGCAGTCTCTAGCCAGCACGGCGAGTACGTTCACGCTCCAGTCCCTTCGGGGCCTGGAGCGTCTTTTTGTCTACCAGTTTTTTGTTTTCAAACCTTCTTCAATCACGCAGGGATGCTCTGTAGACTCACTGATATCCTTGCCTTCATTTAATGTATATGACGCTTCACCCATTGAGGAGCTTGGCTCATCACTGAACATGCGCTTGTCTGTCCAAAAAGTATATTGATCCTCACCAGAAGAAACGGCGATGCATTTGATAAATTCCAGTCCCATGCGTTTTTCTAGCGTTTCTCCAGACTTTACGGTTGCTGTTTGGAGATAATATTCATTGTTATCATGATTTTGAACGAGGAATGTAAGATCTGCTGGTTGCATCGTGTCATTTTTGATGTAGTAGACATTGTCGAGTTGAAATAAAAACCAGTACAGGCCACTTGCAACAATCAACAGGAAGAGGGCAATGCCAATGATACTAAGCGCGACAAGGGCTAGTCCTTCTTTTTTCATAGGTTTTCATAGTAGCATCCTGTACATCCCTTAGCAATTTTGTTATTTGAATTTGTGAGTATTTGCTGTTACTGTTGGCTACGTTATGTCTCATCTCGACAACCGCATCCATGACCTCGAGACCCGCCTCCAGCAAGCGTGGGATGCTTTGCGTTTGGAGGAGACTAGGGCGCGTTCGGCTGAAATCGACGGGATCATGGGGGAGGCGAGTTTTTGGAATGACCAGAAACAAGCGAGAGCGATTTCGCAGGAAAGCTCGGAACTTAAGAAAGAGCTTGAGCTGTGGGATGGATTCAAGAAGGACCTGACCGACCTCGATGAACTCGTAAAGTTGAATGAGGCCGAGGGTGATGAGTCAATGAAAAAGTCAGCAGATGAGATGCTGGAAAAACTCGAAAAGCAATTCTCTGAAATGGAGTTTCAGATGCTTTTGTCGGGGGAGTTCGACACCCGTAACGCCATCATGTCCTTTCACGCTGGTGCTGGCGGAACTGACGCAAATGATTGGGTGGCCATGCTTTTGCGTATGTACACTAGGTTTGCGGAAGGTCACGGTTGGACGGTTGAAGTACTAGACGAATCACGAGGCGAAGAAGCTGGTTTTAAGAGCATCACTATATCCATTAAGGGTCGATTCGCTTATGGTTGGTTACGTT
>CAYGEQ010000016.1:0-1730 GCA_964348985.1 uncultured Gammaproteobacteria bacterium
TGTTCTACTTCAGTTGATGTCGAGTTTCCTGAGGCTCCGCTTGAAAAAGTTGCCGAAGCGGCCGCCACGAAACATTCATTTTCTATTAATAGTCATTCTTTAGAATTCTTCGGCCTATGTCAAAAGTGCCAATAATTTCCGTTAAAGATTTAGGTTATTCCGCTGACGGCAATGTTATTTTAGACGGTGTCACGGTAGACATAGCTGAAGGTGCTTATTTAGGCGTTATTGGTCCTAACGGTGGAGGCAAGACTACGTTTTTGAAGATTTTACTCGGGCTATTAGCTCCACAGTCTGGCTCTGTGAAGCTAGGCGTCGACAGGTCTAGAGTGGGTTATGTGCCTCAGCGGGCTAACGCCATGGGTGAACAGTTTCCGGCCACAGTCAGAGAGATCATTGTGAGTGGCCAGACGTCCGTTAAGCATAACGCTAAGGCTTTGGCACGAGCCATTGAGACGGCCGGGGTGGGACACTTGCTTAGCCGCCGTATTGGCACGCTGTCTGGAGGTGAGCGTCAGCGGGTGTTAATTGCTAGAGCCTTATCAGCTGAGCCCAAGATTTTGATGCTTGATGAACCTACCAGCGCTGTAGATATTAAAGGCCAGGAGGAGTTCTTTCATTTTATTCGTCAGCTGCGGGACAAGCTTAAGCTGACCGTGATTTTGGTGTCGCATGACGTGGATGTAGTGGCTCATGAAGTTGACGAGGTGTTATGTCTGAACCGTCATATGGTTTGTCACGGGCCAACCGCTGAGGTCATGCATCATTCTCACCTCATTCACGGCCATAAGTAATATGAAGAAATTTTTAGTTCTTTGTTTGTTGCTGTGGGGCCTCGCTCCGTCAGTCGTCTCGGCTCAGGGGGCAGACATAGCCGAACCGGTCAAAGCTGAATATACGCGCGCTAAAGTTTTAAAGATTATTAATGAAGGCGCCACGGAGGATCCAGGTGGTTCGGCTAAGTTTCAAAACGTTTCTCTAGAAATTCAAAGTGGGGGAGAGAACGGTCGAGTGGTTAATACTGAATACATCACCTCCGCCGCTAGCTTTGAGCGCCAAAAATTGCACGTGGGCGAAACAGTTGTGTTGGCTAGGTCAGAAGATATTAGGGGCGAGGTCTACTACGTGGTTGATAGTTTTAGATTGCCGATGGTTGGATTATTTCTGCTCTTTTTCTTTGTCTTAGCCGCTACTTTTGGCAGGGGTTCGGGTATGCGCGCCGTGCTAGGTTTGGGCGTGACCCTGTTTGTCTTACTGGCGTTTGTCGCTCCTCGTATCTTCGCCGGTGATAGCCCAGTTGTAATTTGTGCTCTAGGCGCGGTCATGATTGCCGTTGTGTCCATTATTTTGTCGCACGGCGTTAAGCTGCGTAGTTTTGTGGCCTTGGGCGCTACTTTGATCACGCTCCTCTTTGCCTTCGTCATGTCTGCTCTGGCCGTTAAGTTAGCAGCCATGTCTGGTGGGGGTACGGAAGAGGCGGTATTTTTGCAGTTGAACTATTTGAGCGGTCTAGACCTCCAGGGCCTGCTGTTGGGCGGTATGGTGATTGGTACGCTCGGCGTGCTTGATGACGTCACCACGGCTCAGGTGGCAGCAGTGGACGAGATTCACAACGCTAATGGCAGTCTGACTGCTCAGGAACTTTATAGTCGAGGTTTATCAGTTGGCCGCGAACACATTGCCTCACTTGTGAACACGTTAGCCCTGGCCTATGTTGGCGCCTCCTTCCC
>CAYGEQ010000016.1:1830-3251 GCA_964348985.1 uncultured Gammaproteobacteria bacterium
TTATGCGTGGGTCTAGTAGCTCCAGTGCTCGGTATGTTTTTGACCGTTAAGCGTCAATCACTGATTGCTGATACTTTGGCTCATGCTTCTTTGGCCGGTGTCGCTATAGGCTTAGCTCTTGGGCTAAACCCTATTTTGGGCGCGGTCATTTTTGCGCTGTTGGCTGCCGTGGTTATCCAGGGCTTGCAGCGGCGTGGTGGCGTGCTGTCTGGCGATGCGCCGCTCGCGGTGGTGATGAGCGGTGGCTTGGCTCTAGCCTTCGTAGTGATGTCGGCCACGGGCGAGCTTGATCATGAGGCGCTGGAGTTCTTGTTTGGTGATATTGAAAATGTTGGCGTAACTCAGCTTGTAGCCATGGCCGTTGCGTCCACTGCCGTCCTGTCCGCGCTCGTCCTCTCCTTCCGCAGCTTATTTCTGATTGCCTTTGATGAGGACATTGCCAAGGCTCAGGGCGTACGCGTAGATGCCTATAATCTCTTGTTGGGCATGGCTACGGCTGCGGTGGTGGCTGTGGGTATGCAGGTGACCGGTGTCCTGCTTATTGGCGCCTTAATGATTATTCCAGTCTTAGCGGCGCAAGAGCTGCACCAAGGTTTTAAGCGGACAACTGTCATAGCCGTCTTAGTCTCGCTCTTGAGCGTAGCTATCGGTCTCAGTTTAGCGGCCACCTTTGATTTAGCTGTTGGCGGAATGATTGTGCTGGTGGCTATTGCTTTCTTCTTGCTCGGTTTTGTCATGAAAGCGTTGAGTAGATAAAACAAAACACTCGCCCAAGGGCGAGTGTTTTTTATTACCATCCTGAGCAATAGTGATAGTAGCAACCCTTGAAGAACGGTAGGCTAATGAGCTTATATTGGAGATCCGCCCATGTCAGAACAGCCGGGAAGATTGGCTCCCTTTTGTAGGTCTCCCCTTGGAATATAACCTCGTTACCATTCCTGTGTAAGGCTTCTTTAACCACACCTTTTCCGTCGCTATATTTCCATCGTAATGTGTATTCTTTACCTCCTTCCGTGACGTTATCTATAAGTAAAACAGAGGAGTGAAAACTTGGTCGCGATCCTTGGATAATGACGTGCTTCGGCAGGATGAATAGCTGACGATGATAATTTATGTCGAATCCATTTTCATTTGCGTCCACTGCTTTGTACATCGAGACTCGGCCAGGTATGACCTGCATAACAGCCCAACCTATAATAAGCAGGCCAGCGACAGCGACGAATGCAATCTTGGCATTTCTGCTTATCTTGATCATAGGTGTTTCTTTTTAGTGCCTCGTAGCTTAGCCCCAAATTGGTTAATGGTCAATAAACAAAACACTCGCCCAAGGGCGAGTGTTTTGTGGTGCGCGCGGCAGGATTCGAACCTACGACCCTCAGCTCCGCAAGCTGATGCTCTATCCAGCTGAGCTACGCGCGCAT
>CAYGEQ010000016.1:3351-9832 GCA_964348985.1 uncultured Gammaproteobacteria bacterium
TCGCCTTCGCGATCAAGGTTTTCTAAGACATATGGCAGTAATCCCTGACGCACGGTGTTGGGGTTCATGTCATCTAGGTGTATAGACAGGGTTGGCTGTAGTCGGCCCTGGAAAGAAACATACAAATACTTAATGTCTGGTGGAGCGTAAGAAATAGAGAAATCTTTGATTGTTTCGTAGGGGTAAAACTCATCATTCAAGACCACGCCGGAGGTGGTCACATAGGCGCGTACTCTGCCCGGTTTCTTCAGGTCACGCATGAAGAGAATCACGGCGAACATGAGTAGAATTAGGGCGAAGACAAAGTTAGCGGTCATGAGTGCATACAAAAGCATGGCTAGGCCCAGAGACCCGGCCGCTACATACCAACCAGTAGTCCGCTCAGATGGAGGAAATTCCCAGGTTTCCCAGGTAGCTATGACGTTTCCAACGTCAATATGCTCATGTTCCTCCTCCTCGGTTATTTTTTCACCTTCCCCCTTTGCCATATGCTTGCCCACAGTATAACATGAGCCCGCTTGAAAAAGACTGTTAATTAATGTAGTCTACGCCCGTTCTTGTACGGTGTCTCTGCGAGCGTACTAAAATGCTCCAGATACAAGGAGCCGACAGAACGACGGCCGAAACGTACTTTGACGTACGGTGAGGCCGGAGTGACCGAGGCGACACAGTAGATGGACATTTTAGTAGCGAGCATTAATGGAGAGGTGGCCGAGTGGCTTAAGGCACAGGATTGCTAATCCTGCGTACTTGAAAGAGTACCGAGAGTTCGAATCTCTCCTTCTCCGCCAGTGTTTTACAATTTTGGGAGGGGTGACCGAGTGGTTTAAGGTAACAGTCTTGAAAACTGTCGAGGTGAATAGCCTCCGCGAGTTCGAATCTCGCCCCCTCCGCCACGAAATCATCACCTGAAAGGGTGGTGTTTTTGTTTTTCAGTGAATGTTAATTTATCGTAAACGGTTGCCCATACCGTGGTATAATTTAGTTATATGCGGACCACTCAGAGGAAGGGCGACATCGCCGTCGCTAGGGCGATAGCAACATTTACGAGAATGGGTTTTGACGTTCTAATTCCGCTGACTGAATCAGCGGCCTATGATCTAGCAGTTGACGAGAAGGGTCAGATATTTCGAGTACAAGTTAGATTTACTAGTAACGAAGAAGTGGACCTTCGGCGGATACACTCAAATTCAAAGGGCTACGTAATCAAGAAAACAAAAGAAGCTGCCTACGATTGGCTATATATTCTTGACCATAATGCAAGAGAATATTTAATTAAAGAGTGTCTAGTGGGTCGACGCTCCGTAAAGCCGAGTGAACAGTATTTGCTGGGTTGATGTTTATTTCTAGTACCCCGGGAAGTAATCGGTTTCTAATTGTGAGGAGGGCAGGCCGGCGACTTTCACCATTTTTTTGTAGGCATTCACCATGCCGTTGGGGCCGGAAATATAAACGCGAGACTTGGTTAGGTTTGGGGTTAATTTTTTAAGGATTTCTGGGGTGAGTAAGTCTGTTTGATAATAGACTTTGAGGCCAATCCTAGTAGCTGAGTCAAAAATTGGTTTGTAGGCAAACTCTTCTGCGGACTTGCATTGGTAAATGAGGGTTGCGTTACGAGTTTCATTTTGATCAAGTAGATATTGAACCATGCTCCTAAACGGAGTGATGCCGATTCCGCCAGCAATCAACACCAAGGGCTCGTTTTTGTCAGTAGGCAGGATGAAGTCGCCAGCCAGCTGTCCGGCAGTTACTTTGTCCCCTGGCGCTAGTGCCAATAGGCCACGCTTAAACGGTCCAGGCGTAGGCGGTAGCTTAGTGCCTAGGCGCATCTCTTTTTCGGTGGGAGACGAAGCGATAGTGAAATAGCCTCTAATGCCTCGGCCACTGTTGCGTTCGGCTGGCACCATCCACTCTAAGAATTGCCCGGCCTGGAACTTAAGTGGGCGGTTAGGCGTGAAGACGAATTCGTATAAGTCGCCCGTGAGGTGAATTTTTTCTTTGAAAGTTAGGATGACTCGTCCATACGGATTACTGAGAAACACGAGGAGGTTGCCAACTACCAGCGCCATTTCTGGCGAGGTGGAGAAGTTGCCTATTCTGAACGCTAGACCAAAGAGCACACCAACCAGTACGCCGTAAGCTAGGCGCATCTTTTTAGTGGCTGGGGTAGTAGCCGGCTCAGTCAGCATGATGGCAGCGAAGAAGAAAATGGGCCAGGAGGTGAGGACTTGGCTTAAGTTTTCGCTGAGAGAAGCGGTAGCGCTTGAGTGCAGAATGAGAATGACCGGGACAGACGTGAGGAGAAAAGTGATGGCTAGGTCAGCCCGTCTGACCTTAAGTACTATGAGGCCGCCGGCCATAATGACAAACGGCAACAGGAGTGGGGTGGCCGTCCACCAGAGGGCAGTTGCCCCAAGAAATAATCCGCCAATCACTAGGCCAATAGCGGCCGGATTAAAGATGTGGCGTTGGCGGGCGGTGACGAAGTATTTTGAGCCCATGGCTATTACCGCTACTCCGGCGTTAATGAGCGCATCGCGGTTGGTCTCCGCCGGCATCAGAATAAAGAACAAGATGAGTGCAGTGATGACCGCGGACTCATAGGTGGTGGGTATGCGGCGGGCAGTGGCGAACAGTTGATTACTAATGATGGAGACTGAGACTAGGAGGAGCAAAGACAGGAGTAGAGGCAGGGGCATGAACAGCAGCTTACCCATGGCCGAGAGTATGAGGGTGACGGCCACTAGGCCTGTTAAGGCTTGAATAACTACGTTATGAAGTCCGGTGCGGTTGATGTATTTGTCTAGGATGTTCGGCATAGTTATTACATTGTGACACGGAAATGCCGGTCGTTCCAAGGGTTCTAATCACGTATCTATCTGACGTAGAGAATAGGATTTGCTTTTTTGCGAATACCTGATATACTCCGCGGAACTTATGGCGATCCATCTGAAGGACACCATCGCTTCTATAGCGACTATTGGTGCCGGTAAAGCGAAAGACTTCGCTCGGCTGGGCATCACTAATTTACACGAAGCATTGTTTGATTTTCCCTTTCGCTACGATGACCTTTCACATGCCGTGGTTATTTCTGAAGTTAAGCCCGGGCAGAAGGTGACGGTCCAGGGTACCATTATTAATATTGAGAATCGCCAGAGCCAGAAGTCTAGAAAGATGATGGTGACTGAGGCCATTATTGAAGACGGTACGGGCGCAATTAAGGGCGTGTGGTTTCACCAGGGTTTTTTAACTAAAGTTTTGAAGCCCGGCCAAATTATTTCCATGGCTGGCAAGGTTGATGATCGGTACGGTCTCTCCCTGGTTAACCCGGCCTATGAGGTGGTGGGCAGCGGAAAAGTAGGGAAGGAGACGGGTAGAATTGTTCCAATTTATAAACTTACTGGCGCTTTGACTCAGAAGGTTCGCCGTAAGGTAGCGGAGGCCTCGCTTGGTGCGGTGAAAGAAGTAGAAGAGTGGATGCCGGACAAGATTGTGTCAGAGGTTGAGCTCATGGGCCTTCACGGCGCCATTACTGAGTTGCATTTTCCGTCCACGACTGAAGAGAAAGACAGGGCACTTCGCCGTTTAAAATTTGACGAGTTTTTCTTGCACCAGCTTTTGCACGCTAAGAGCCGACGTGAACTTAAGATGCGTAAGGCGCCTAAGGTTCCGTTTGATGAGGCTTACATGAAGGAGCTAGTAGACGGTTTGCCTTTTGCCTTGACTGGCGCGCAGAAGAAAGCCGTCTGGGCAATTATTAAAGACATGAACCGGCCGGAACCAATGAACCGGTTGTTGGAGGGTGACGTGGGTAGCGGTAAGACTGTGGTGGCCGCGCTGGTGGCCTGTAACGCCATGAAGGACGGCTGGCAGACAGCCATGTTGGCGCCGACAGAAATTCTAGCTGAACAGCACGCGCAGACACTGCAGAAACTTTTTGGCGATAGACTGACCATTGCGCTCTACACCCGCACGAAGCGCCGGGTAGGAGGCAAAGAGGTGACTAAGGCCCAGCTACTTTCCACGCTTAAGAACGGAGGAGCGCAGTTTGTGGTGGGCACGCACGCTCTCCTCACTCAGGATGTGCTCTTTGACCGCCTAGGTTTGATTGTGGTGGACGAACAGCACCGTTTTGGGGTGAAGCAACGCCAAGCACTTAAAGACAAGCAGGGGGACCAGGACGGCATTCCACATTTGCTCTCCATGACGGCTACGCCAATTCCTCGCTCCCTCGCGCTCGTGCTTTACGGTGACCTCGACCGTTCTATTTTGAATGAATACCCAGCTGGCCGTAAGCCAATCTTGACTGAAGTAGTAGAGCTTGGCCGTGAAGAGCCAATTTATCAGATGATGCGTGAGCAGATGGACGAAGGCCGTCAGATTTTTGTGGTCTGTCCTTTGATTGAGGAATCAGACGCGCTCGGCGTAAACTCCGTGCATGAGGTTTACAAAGAATTCATGCTCGAGGCCTTTCGTGGCTATAAGGTTTCCATGTTGCACGGCCGCATGAAGACCAAAGAAAAAGATGACGTTATGCGTGAGTTCGCGCAGGGGGAGTCAAACATGTTGATTTCAACGACTGTGGTTGAGGTGGGTGTTGATGTGCCTAACGCTACGGTGATGTACGTAGAGGGTGCTGAGAGATTCGGTCTGGCTCAGTTGCACCAGCTGCGTGGCCGTGTAGGCCGTGGCGAGCACCAGAGCTACTGTTATTTGCACCCCTCCGGCATTTTGGGTGATGTAGCCCGTGAGCGCCTTAAAGCAATTGAGAACAGCCAGGACGGTTTTGACTTGGCCGAGCGTGACCTGCAACTCCGCGGTCCAGGCAGTGTTTTTGGTACAAACCAGTCCGGCTTTGATCAGTTTAAGCTGGGCACGATGAACGACATCGATCTGATGTCTCACGCTAAGGACTTCTCCAAAGAGCTTCTAGACGAAAGCCCTGACCTGACGAATTATCCTAAGCTTCGTGAGCGTTTGTACGAGTACGTGGACGAAGTGCACTTTGAGTAAAAGGAAATAAAAAACCCTGTTCGGAAATTGAGTCGGATTACCTCCTAAAATTTCCTCACAGGGATTTTTTATTTCCTTTTACCGCTAGATGCTTTACTTCTCTGTACTTCCATGTGTTCACGCCACTGGTCTACTACGTCTCCAACATCTTCTTTACGCACCGTTGGATGTTTAGTTTGCTTAGCTGCTCCGTGGACTATGCCTAGGTAGGCTCCGTGGTGTTTTTCTTCGAACTCTATAGCTACTTTGGCTGAGGCCTCGTCTATTAGGTCTAGTGCTTTGTCTGGCAGGAATCGGCCTTTAATGTATTTATCTGAGAGTTTAACCGCTTCGGCTAGGACCTCATCCGGGATAGTGACTTGATGAAACTTTTCGTATTCAGGTCTTAATGTTTTCAGCATGCTGACCGCTTGTTTTGGCTCGGGCTCGTCTACCAGTACCGGTTGGAATCGCCTATCCAGCGCCGCGTCTGGCTTAATGAATTTGGCGTACTCATCCCACGTGGTCGCGCCAATGATGTGGAGATCTCCACGGGCGAGTGCGGGTTTGAACAGGTCCGTTACGTTGAGTGATCCTTCGCTGCCGCTCCCTTGAACAATCATGTGGACTTCGTCGATAAACAAAATAGTTTCTCGTGATTGGTCTTCTAGCCCTTTTAAGAAATCACCCACCCGTTTTTCTAGTTCACCGCGGAACTTGGTCTCGCCAAAAAGGGAGGCTAGGTTAATAGCGATTAAAGACTTATTTTTGAGCGAGTTTGGGACGTCGCCCTTAGCCATTCTGTCAGCTAATCCGTGAACGATGGCCGTTTTTCCCACGCCAGGCTCGCCGATTAAGAGGGGATTATTTTTGCTACGGCGTAACAGAATATGAATAGTGCGCTCGATTTCTCCTTCACGGTCAGAGAATGGGTCGAGTTTGCCTTTCTTCGCCTGGTCAATAAGGTCCGTGGAGAACGCGCTAGGTTTGCTTGATTTCTTGGGGCCGGAGCCACTCTTTCTGCCTTGATACAAAAGAATAGTCCCCATGAGACCACAGACAATACTTATGCCCCACAAAACATTCGGATCCATAGGCAAAACTTTGCCTAAGTATACCCGATTTTTTACTTAGAGAGCTCTTTGATGTGCCTAGTATTCTTTGGTGTCAGGGAAGTGGCCATGCCGAGCCTTTCAGCTTCTTTAAGACGACGTTCCAGGAAGGGGACTGAGCGTACTTCCCCACCTAGGCCTAGCTCGCCAACTATGATGGTGTCAGCGGGGAAGGTTTTGTCATTAATGGCAGAGATGATAGCGGCGGCTACGGCTAGGTCCGCGGCATGTTCGTCAATCTTAATACCGCCGACGACGTTTACGAATACGTCCTGATCGTAGACTTTGATGCCAGCCCTTTTTGAAACAATCGCGAGTACCATCTGTAGTCTCGACGCGTCGTAACCGGATGTTCGTCTGACTGGATTGGGGAAGAA
>CAYGEQ010000016.1:9932-11401 GCA_964348985.1 uncultured Gammaproteobacteria bacterium
AAGCCAATCAGCTCGGTGGTCGCTGCACGTACGGCGGTTGGCGTGCCTGGGAATGAGTCAGCCTCAGCCACCATCATGGTTTGAATGGAATCGACAATCACGATGCTAGGTTTAGTTTGCTTGGCGGTGGCGATGATTGCTCCAACATCAACGGCGTTAGAAAACAGAATAGTCGACGGGTTAATTCCTAGACGCTCAAAGCGTAGACGAACCTGCCCCTCAGATTCTTCACCGGAAGCGTAATAAGCGGTTTGGAAGCCAGCAATCTGCGCTACGATGGTCGATTTTCCGATTCCAGGCTCACCAGCTAAGAGGGTGACCGATCCAGGTACAATTCCTCCGCCGAGCACTCGATCAAGTTCGCTGATGCCAGTTGGAATAGGGGCGGTGACGGTGGCCGCCGCTTCGCCTAATTTCAAAACTGGTGCCGGTTTAGAGGACGATTTTTGTTGAGATAAAGAAGACGGCGCTTGGCCGTCCTCCTCAGACAACGTTCCCCATTTTCCACACTCTATGCACCGCCCAGACCATTTTAGGGTCTGAGTGTCGCAGTGGGAGCAAGTAAACATAGCCTATTGGATGAAGTCGCTTTCTTTATCAACGTACGTGGCCGACTTAATCCTAGCAAACCACCAGTCCACAGATCGGCTTTCTCTGGTGCCGCCCCAGGGATTACTGACAATCAAGTTGCCTTTAGAATCCATGCCGGAAATGACCACAAAATGGCCTCCACCTGAGTCAGTTTTGTAGGAGGTGATGATTATGTGACCAGATTTTATCAGCTCCAGTAACTGTGTTTTATCGCCAATTGGTACAGCCCGACCTTTTAGTCCGTACTGTTTAAGTAAAGAGCTTTGAGTGAAGGCGTCATATTTGGTGCCGCTATAGCCACAGCCATCATTACCAATAGGCCTGAAGCCTTCCGCATGGAAAGATTCGGCTACATCAACCGGAGAGACGGTTCGGCCAGTTAGCCCGGCCGCGACCATGGCAAAAGATGTAACTCCGCAGCCGCTGGATTTGATGTTGCCACTGGTGGCTGTCAGACAAGAGGCTGGGCCGTATGGTGAGCTGGCGTATTGTTTTTGGTCATAGAGGGGAATGTTTACTTTTCCCGTTTCAGAGGTGGCGGCAAAGCTTTCGGTGAAAGACTCTACGGTTTCGTTATCAATTTCTATGGCTTGTACAGACTGCAAACTAAGTGAGCGAAAAGTAGTGGTGCGTGGGTCTAATAAGTACGCCAAGTTAAACGCAGCAAAGAGAAGTACTAGCCCAATGAGCGCGTTTGAGATGCGGTGTTTGGCTTTGTCTAAGCGTTTGGCATTGCCGCCGGATACTGTGTACTCAAGTCCGCCCACCATGAGCATGACCACGGCCATGATGCTACCGGCAATTAGTAGGTAGCGGTACGCGCCATCAATATATCTGCTGAGTAGATTTGAAGTAATTAGACCGTCAGTTTTAGTCAC
>CAYGEQ010000016.1:11501-13860 GCA_964348985.1 uncultured Gammaproteobacteria bacterium
AATGAGGGTGGCGAACAGGGCTAGGAGGAGTTTCTTCACAGGGCGTTTAGGATATCGTCGATTATGCTTGATAGTTCAGCTAACGTGAGGTTACCGGTATAGCGTTCGCCGTTAATGAAGAGGGTAGGCGTGGCGGTGATGTGTAGAGCCGTACCTTCGTCATAGCCACGTTGAACCAAGGGGAGCGTGTCTTGATTGGTGACGCACTGGTTAAAAGCGTTGGCTTTAAGTTTTAGCTCAGTGGCTACTTGGATGTAGAGCTCAGAGCTTAAGAGCGACTGGTTAGCCATGAGCGTGTCATGGAATTCCCAGAATTTATTCTGCTTGCCGGCACAGCGCGCAGCTACAGCGGCCGGGATGGCTTCTGGATGAACGCTGCTGTTAGGCATGTCCTTCCAGACAAGACGGACTGACGTGCCGTAGTTTTTGACTAGGGCTTTAAATATCGGCTCTAACTCCGCACAAGCGGCACACTGAAAGTCGGCGTAATTTACTAGCGTGATTTTGGCGTTAGTCGGGCCAATTTGCGGGTCAGCACTAGTTACTTCTGGTTGGGTGACCGCTACTTGTCCGGTGTAAACAATGGAATCTTTGGTTTTAACAGACAAGGCAAAGAACAGAAAAATAACTAGAGTTACACTGGCTATGACAGCTATGAATTGCCAGAAGTACTTCATAATTATTTAAGTTTGATTGAGTTTAATCGACCAAACTTGTCAGAGAAGAACAGTACGTCACCGGCGGGGGAGATAGATAGGTTAGACATCTGGGTGCTGACGGCCGGGGTAGCAATGAGCGTTGCCTTAAGTGAGTTCAAATCAATTCTATATAGATTGTCTGGGGCTGTGATGAGAGATGGGGCTGAGCCACCACCAACGGGCATGGTGGTGGGTACTCCGCAGTACAGAATAGTGTCAGTGCTGAAGGTGCATTTAGTGGCCAGGGTATTAACTGGGATGCGCTTTCTGGTGGCTGTTTTTTGATCTCCATCTCTATCTGCGTACCAGAGGGTGGCTCGGTAATCTTCACCTGCGTCGGCTACGGAGTAAATTAGGTGGGATGAATCTGGCGACCATTTTGGGGTAAAGCTAGAGCCGGTTACAAAGAGTACTCCGGCGTCTTGTCCGTCCCGTCCAATTAGATAGATGCTGTTTTGGCCAAAAGTGCTGGTGGGGGTGGTGCCCGTGGCTGAGAAGCCCACTATGCTACCGTCTGGCGACATGGCTACACTGACCCTATCTTGCTTGGTACCTAGGGCGGCAATGGGTGTGGCCGAAGACCCGTCAGCTGAGGAGATAACCAGTGAGCGGGCAGATGGATCAGCGGCTACACTTTTGGTGACGATGCTTTGCCCATCCTGGGAGAAGGAAAAATCTTCCCAGTGATTAGGTAAGGTGGATTGAACGCCTGAACTAAAATTATAGATCACGTTTGAGCCATCAGGAAATTCTATGGCCGCCACGTCTCCGGCTGACGCAAAAGTTACGCCAGAGGCGGCGGGGAATTTGGCCTCAGACAAGGCGGTGGCGGTGCCGTTTTGGTTAATAGTGTAGAACTTGCCGTCGCCCGGGTCATAGTAGGTGACCTGGCCATTGGCGGTGGCGGTGGGGGAAGTAACAGCGCTGGTGGTTAGGGTAGTAGTAGCAGTTAGCCCACCATTAGCTACCGCTGAAACTGGTAATCCACCAGGTCCAGTTGGGGCAACCACGCCACCCGGCACAATTGGGGATCCGCTACCGGCAGTGGGCAGTCCACCTGGGGTTTGGACTAAGCCGGGGGTGTCGGTTACCGGTACCACGCTCGGCCTAGCCCTAAAGAACAAGAAGTACATGCCAGCGCCAAGAGCTATGGTTACGAGGCCTAGAATACTCAGCCTGACTATCATCTGTGTACGTTCGTTCATATGGTTATTGGGTATTAGATAGGAGGCTGACCAGTCCACTCACGCTAAACGCCTGACCCATTTCACCGACACCGTAAATTATTAAGCAGAGCGTGATGAAGAAAAACAGGAATAAAACTAGGGCTACAGGTATCCACCAGTAGGTCATGATTAGTTGCAGGGTATCTACTTTTTGCATGATGGTGCCGCTGAAAGGGACGTATGGAGGTAATAGTAGGTCAGCTGTTTTTCTGGCTGTATAGACCGCCGCCTGTCCACCACTGTCACCGGCATCAGAGGGTCTGGGTAAGAAAGAATTGCCCACGCGTCCGGCCTTATAAGCCATATCTAACACCGTGAACGCACCCAGGTCAGTTTCTATTAGGCCTGCGTCAGTTAGGTCACCCAGGTCACCTACTACGTCTTCACCAACCGCTACTCCAGTTTGTAAGAGGCGGGTTTTGATTTTGTCAGCCG
>CAYGEQ010000016.1:13960-15034 GCA_964348985.1 uncultured Gammaproteobacteria bacterium
TACGCAAATCAGCCGCAGCGTTTTGCGGATTAAAAGATTGCGCTGTGGCAGTGGCTGCCATATAGCGCAAGTATAGCAAGAAAAAAAGGTAATAGAGGGTTGTAGAGGGTGATATAGGGTTTTCAGAAACCCTTTATAACCCTTTATTACCTTCTATAACCCTTATCCCTGTATTTCCACTCCCTTCTTTCCCGCACGTATTCGGTAATTCTTAGTTTTCTTTCCCAGGTTACTCAAAACTTTATCGGCCAATGGTCTTTCAATAGATTCGGCAATTACTCGACGAACGTCACGGGCCCCTAGTTTTGGATTTACAGACTTGACCAGCTGTTCCACGGCTTTGTTGTCAGCTTTAAGTGAGATGCCGCGGTTCTTTAGGCGCAGGCTAAGCTCACGGAGCTCGCGCTCAGCAATTTTTTGCATGTCTGTGCTTGTCAGCGTGCCGAAGAGACAGACTCGGTCAATGCGGTTCAAGAATTCAGCCTTAAACTCGTCTTCTAGGATGGCGCGGATGTCCATCTTTCCCTTAATAGCTTTTTCCGTGAAGCCTAATGACCCGCGGTCAAATAGCTCACGACCAGCGTTAGAGGTCATGATGATGACGGTATTTCTGAAGTTCACCGGTGTACCAGTGGCGTCAGTTAGCGTACCCTCGTCCAGAATTTGCAGGAGTAAATGATGAATATCTTTGTGAGCTTTTTCTAGCTCGTCGAATAGCACGACCGAATACGGCCGAGCTTTGACCGCATCAGTTAGTCTGGCAGTCTCCTTGTAACCCACGTAGCCCGGGGGAGAGCCTACTAGTTTACTCGCGCTGTAGCTTTCCGCGTATTCGCTCATGTCGAGCCTGATCAGCGCCTTCTCGTCCTCAAAGACTTCAGCGGCTACGGCCTTGGCCATCTCTGTTTTACCAACTCCTGATGGACCAACAAAGAGAAAAGAGGCCAGTGGTTTTTCTGGACGCTGAAATCCAAGCTTAGCTCTAACAATGCTTGAAGCCACGGCTTCCACCGCTTCTACTTGGGCGAGTACGCGATTAGCTAGGCGAGTCTTTAATGTTTTTAACTTATCGCT
>CAYGEQ010000017.1:0-12460 GCA_964348985.1 uncultured Gammaproteobacteria bacterium
TGCATTACATTTATAATGCATTCATATGCGTACATCTATCTCCTTCAACCTCACTAAAGATGAGGCCGTAAGGACCAAAACCATGGCCGAAAAACGTGGCTTCGATACAACAAGCGACTATTTGAGGTTTCTCATCTCGCAGGATGATACGGACCTAATCGGGGAAGATGAGCTAGTAAAAAGAACGGGGGAGATAGAAAAGCTATACAAAGCTGGTAAGCTTATTAGGGCGAAGTCGATGGCCGATCTACTCGCCTGATATGTTGGTCAAAGAAATTCTTTATCATCCTAAGTTCATTCCAGAACTGTTGCGGCTATCCTTGTCCGTACAAAAGCGAGCAATCAAAACAGAGCAACTGTTTCGTCAAAACCCACTCCATCCGTCTTTACGCCTGCATCCGCTACAAGGAAAGCTCAAAGGTACTTGGTCGATCTCCGTAACCATGGGCGTCAGGATCCTTTTCACCAGACTCGACGACGGAAAAATCGTCTTTTACTCAATCGGTTCCCACGATATTTATAAATTACTATGAGATTCGGCGCACATGTATCGGCAGCGGGGGGACTATGGAAATCCGGCATTTACGGCGAAGAGCTGGGATGCGAGGTAATCCAAATATTCTCAAGGCCTCCACAGAGCTTTACGGCCAAGCCAATAACGGACCAAGACGCCGAAGTTTTTCGGACGTCGATGAAGACGCACAAAATTGAGGATGTTTATATTCACGCGCCGTACTTGATTAACCTGGCCAGCGCTAATAATCGTATATATCACGGCTCCATTGGCATGATTAGGGGCGAGCTTGATCGCGGAACACAGCTAGGCGCTAAGGCCATCATGTTTCACCCTGGTTCAGCTAAAGAAGTGGGCCGGAAAAAAGGCATTGAGATGGTTTCGGAGGCCCTAAACAAGGTAATGGATGGATACGAAGGCTCAACGCAACTTTTGATCGAAATCTCCGCGGGAGCAGGTGAAGTGATGGGGGATACGTTTGAAGAAATCGCCGCTTTCATAGACGGCGCCGAACGCGGCAAGGAAATTGGCGTTTGTTTTGATACGCAACACGCCTTCGCTTCCGGTTACGACTTGAGAACAAAAGAAGACGTCGATAAGACGTTTAAGTTGTTCGACAAAATCATCGGTATCAAGAAACTCGTCGCCTCTCACTGCAACGACAGCAAAATCGAGTTCGACGGCCACAAAGACCGCCACGAACACCTGGGCAAAGGCTTCATGGGCGCAGAATCATTCGAAGCTATCGTCAAAAACAAACTACTCAAACATATCGACCTTATTCTCGAAACTCCGTACGAAGGCGGCGGCGGCGATGATCCAGGACGAATCGAAGACATGAAATTGCTGAAGAGCTTCAGATAGCATCAACCCCGAGGCCACGAGGGGTAGCATGGATGTATTGTGATCCTCGACTAAAATTCTATCCCTCCTGGCGTCGGGATGGATGCATTATGCAAATCTACGTCAAAGCAAAGCCAAATGCCAAAGTTTCTCGAGTAACCCGCTGGATCGATGAGAAGACCGTCGAAATTGCCATTCATGCTCCTCCGAAAGAAGGTAAAGCGAATGCTGAATTGATTCGATTCTTGTCAGAGAAACTCAATACATCCAAATCTTCTATAGAAATAGTATCTGGCCAGATGGCCAAACTGAAACGGGTCGAAATACCAGAGAATACTTCACTCGAAAACCTAAAAGAAGATCAACCATCTCTCCTTTAGGCAGGCCATTTTCCTTAATGCAACTCAGTAGCTTTAAGAAAATCGTCCCTCGCCCAATCAGATCCTTCGCTCCGCTCAGGATGACTGAATTAGGGCAAATCAATTCCTCCCTCAGTCCATGGATGGCACCTACAGATTCTCCATCCCCCCTTAAAAGCTCCCTTCGCAACCCCATCTTTCAGAATGGATTGTCGAGTGTATTCAGAACAGCTCGGGTAAAAGGGACAGTATCCGTTCGGGTACATTGCTTTCATTGGACCGTGATCAAAAGAAAGTGTTTTCTGGTATGCCAAAATAGGGATGGTAGCTACAAAACGAACGCCATCACGAAAGTAAACCAGATTTTTTGAAAATGCCTTCCAGGCGCTGAGCTTTTTCTGTGTAGTCGAGCGTAAGCGCGCCTTTGCCGACAATAAGGACAATGTCATAACCGGTTTGGATTCTTGGTAGCCAACTCTTAGTGATTTCACGGTACTGTCGTTTCACCCAGTTTCTATCGACCGCATTCTTGCTGACCTTGGTGCCGACCACTACCGTGATTCTAGCTACGTCGAGTTTGGTCTTGGTGTACTTAACGCCGCAGACCGCATCAAATACGCCCTTCTTTCCTTTAAGGACGTCCGTAATGTCTTTATCGTTTCTGAGGCGATTAGGCTTTTTCAACATAGAATAAAACCCGCCAGAAGCGGGTTTTTTTCTTTAACGTGGGCGCTTCTTAAGCGTCAACTTCTTGCGGCCCTTGAGGCGGCGGCGAGCAACTACGTTGCGGCCATCCTTGGTCTTCATCCGCTGGCGGAAACCATGGACTTTAGCTCTACGCTTCTTCTTGGGTTGGTATGTTCGCTTGGGCATATAAAAGTAGCGTGAGGATAGCGAAGTTCGCAAAAACAGTCAAATCCTAGGGGAAGTATACATCGATTCAATGAAATATTCGTTCAGTCATCCTGAGGTGCTATGAGCGTCGAAGAATCTGATTGGTTACCATTCAGATCCTTCGCTCCGCTCAGGATGACTCGACAAATACCCCCATGTTATCCACAGTTGTGAAGATAACCCAATGGATTCAGTAGCTTGTGGGCTGTGGATATATTCACTATGATGCGCCTTGTCGTCTATTCCTAACCGCTTCGCGCTATGGAGATTGGTACTCCCATGGATACTCATGAGCTTTGGCAGGCCGTTTTGGCCCACGTGGAGCTTAAGATTAGCCGAGCGCACTTTAGTACTTGGTTTAAGAACACCTTTATTTGTGACTATCAGCCTGGCATGTACGTTATTGGCGTGCCCAATAGCCTTTCTCAAACTTGGTTAGAAAAAAAGTTTAACAAAGAAATTCTCGAGGCCTTACAAACCCTGACACCCAACCCGATCAGGAGCCTAAAGTGTCGCATTGAAGCAAAACCATCAGCTTATCAGCCAATTCAAATTGTTACACCTAAAATTGCTGGTGCGGAAGATTACGGTTTTACTACCACCGACGGTGGCGCTCCAAGCTTGCCACCAACCGGCAACATTACCGTTAACCCCAGCTATTCCTTCCAAACTTTCGTAGTTGGCAAACAGAACGAACTTGCACACGCAGCTTCACAGGCCGTGGCCTCTCAACCAGGTGGCACCTACAACCCACTTTTCATTTACGGTGGCGTAGGACTCGGCAAAACCCACTTGTTGCACGCTATTGCGAACGAGATTCGTCGAAAGTGGCAGGGCGCTCGCATTATGTACGTTACTTGTGAGCACTTCACGAACGATTTCATTCATTCGGTTCGCACCGGTAAGGGTAAAGAGTTCAAAGATCGCTACCGTAACGTCGATTTACTGTTAATCGATGACATTCAGTTCATTACTGGTAAAGAAGGGACTCAAGAAGAGTTCTTCCATACCTTTAATACGCTCCATCAGGACAACAAACAGATCGTTATCTCGTCGGACAGACCGCCGAAGTCTATTGCTGGCCTTGAAAAACGCCTTCAGTCTCGCCTGGAGTGGGGAATGTTGGTAGACGTTGGCACGCCAGATCTTGAAACTCGCATCGCCATTCTAGAAAAGAAGTGCATTGAAAAGGCTTTCCCTCTTACCAAGGACGTTCTTCAGTATGTAGCGTCGACCGTTTTCTCGAATGTTCGCGAACTGGAAGGCGCTTTGAATAAAATCATCGCCGTTCATCAGTTTAGGAACATGGAGGCTACGCTTGAAACCATCAAACCCATCATTTCCAGCTTCGAATCAGAAAATGTTAAGAAAACAGTCACTCCTCGGCAGGTCATTATCGTAGTCGCGGCTTACTTCGATATCCAAATTGAGGACGTTTTAGGCAAGAGCCGTGAAAAACGCCTAGCCTTCCCGCGCCAAATCATCATGTTCTTACTCCGCGAAGAGATGAAGAGCTCATATCCCACTATTGGCGCAGAATTAGGCGGCCGAGACCACACCACCGCTATGCACGCGCACTCTAAGATTGCGAACATGATTGATACAGACGATAAACTCCAGAAAGATCTTGAGTTAATCAAGCAGAAGCTCTACACGGGAGCGTAATTGTTGAGTCATTCTGAGCGTAGCGAAGAATCTGAATGGTCAACCAATCAGATCCTTCGTCGCTAAGAGCTCCTCAGGATGACTACTTCCATCTAAAAGTGCACAAATTGTGCATAACCCGGTGGATATGGGGATGGATAAGTCTGGGGATAGGATTGCGGATAAAGCGGGGACAGAGTTAAATGGTGTAGACTACTGCCAGTTATCCCAAACGTCCTCACAGGACTGCACAGCTTTTCTCCACATGCAGAATCGCCGGGATCGCTGAGCAGACGGGGCCTAGGCACGTTATCCACTTCATCCACAGACTCACTGTTACTACTAGTTATCTTATATATAAATATCAGAAGCACCTGTGAAACTCTCCTGTACAAAAGAAAACATTCACCAGGGACTGACCATCGTGAGTCATATAAGCGGTAAGAGTGCCAATCTGCCAATCTTGAACAATGTCCTACTAAGAGCAGAAGTTTCAGGACTTAAGTTAACGGCCACTAATTTAGACATGACTGTGACCTGTACCGTTAGAGGCAAAGTGGATCAGGCTGGCGAATATACCGTCCCAGCTAAGCTAATTGCCGACTACGTGTCCCTTCTACCAGACGAACGGGTGGATTTGGATCTGTTAGACACGTCACTCATGGTGGTTTGCGGATCTTCTAAGACTAAGATCAACGGTTTGGCTCCCAGCGAGTTTCCTTTGGTGCCTCAGGTGACGGGTGGAGTTAAGTTTAATGTGCCGGTCGCGCCTTTTGATGCGGCCTTGGCGCAAACATTGTTCTCGGTCTCAACTAGTGAGGCGCGCCAGGTGCTAACTGGTTGTTATTTGGAGTTTGATGGTAATAAGAAGACTTTGACCATCGCAGCTACGGATTCTTACCGTTTGGGCGAGCGCCAGATAACCCTAACTGGGGATATCATGGGGGAAAGAAAGGTAGTTGTCCCCAGCAGAACTTTGGCCGAGTTGCGTCGCATCTTTGGAGTTCTCCGCGATGCCGTAGAAATCCCAGAAACACTAGAAATTGAGATCACTGATAACCAGGTTGCCTTCCGTTACGGGTCAGTTGAGCTTTCCAGCCGAACAATCGACGGAGTTTATCCCGATTATCGACAGATTATCCCCAAGACTAGTGCTACTGAGATCATTGTTAACAAGACTACTTTTGGTCAGGCGGTGAAGCGCGCCAGCCTTTTCTCTAAGGCCGGACTGTTCGATGTAAAGCTCGAGGTCAAAGCAGGCGTCAATGAGATCGTCCTTTCTGCTACTGACGCTGGTCGCGGTGACCACACAGTGGCGGTTGAAGGCGACGTGACCGGCATAGATAACTCGGTGACCTTGAACTTCCGCTACTTACTAGATGGAATTAATGCGATGACGAGCGAGAAGGTTATAGTCAGAATTATCGACGCTACAAATCCTTGTCTACTAGTTCCGCACGAACACGCTGATGAGAAATACTTGTACATCGTCATGCCGATTAGACAGTAAACAAATAAAAAATCCCGGATAACCGGGATTTTTTATTTACTTTTTGTAGATTTCAATCTTGACCGTCTTGCGACCAAACTTGCGGGCCATAGACAGGTCATCCATCCAGATGTCCACGTTGTTGTGGTAACGAGTATTCATACGGTCTTCTACAATGAAGACCTTATCACCGAAAAGTTCCGGCATCTTAATACGGGTACCAAACGGGAGCTGGTTAGTGGCTACCGTACCATCATGCACGTGCGTGTTAGACGCGGTGATAAATGGGGTAGAGTCAGTCTCCTCTGGGCGGGACGTATAAGCAGAAACCTGCATATAACGTACGGACACACCTTCACGGTCCTCATTAGTTGGGAGCGTACCGAAAGGCTTAGTCTCGTTCTGCATGGCAGCCACCTGGAGGGCGACAGTTTTATCCGCCAATATCCCAAGGTTAGTGGTAGCGGCTACGTTTAATGGCAGGACAAAATAGCCGAGAGCCATGATCATAACAGCAACTACTCCGGACTCAACTGGGGAAGCCTTGATGTAGGATTTTAAGTGGCGGAGAGTGTTCGTCATAAGACGTCTATAATAGCAAAAAATGGCCTTTTTGTCAAGCCAAAAACGGCCTTTTATGGCTAATATTAGCCAAAGTAAGATAGACTTCTTTTGTTAAATATTGAGCCCTCGGGTATGATGTTCGGTAACAGTATTTTTTATGCAGAAATTCACCCAGGGACAGATAAAAAAAGGGCTTCAAGCCATCCCAGAGAGAGTTAGGAGAGTCTGGCGTAATACCAGTAAAAAAGTACTCCTAAAAAACATTTTTTTGGCCGGTTTAGCCGGTGGCTTGTTCTCCATTATTTTAGTGGCCGGTACTTTTGCTTGGTACGCTAAGGATTTGCCTAACCCGAACGGCTTGGCGGCTCGTGAGGTATCACAGTCAACCAAGATTTATGACCGAACCGGCACGCACCTTCTTTATCAGATTGCTTTAAACGGCAAACGCACGCTGGTCACCCTGGATCAAATCCCAGACAGTGTAAAAAATGCGACCATCGCTAGTGAAGACCGGGCCTTTTATTCCCATCATGGGTTCACCGTGAAGGGCATGGCTCGCGCTATTATTTATGGCGGCCAGCGCGGTGGTGGATCAACTATCACGCAGCAGCTCGTCAAGAATGCGATTTTGACTAATGAACGAAGTCTGACGCGCAAGCTTAAGGAACTGATTCTGTCCGTTGCTCTAGAGCAGATCTACTCGAAAGATCAGATTTTGCAGATGTACTTAAATGAAATTGCTTACGGCTCGGCTAACTACGGAATTGAAGCGGCGGCTGAGCAATATTTTGGTAAGTCAGCTAAAGATTTAACTTTAGCGGAAAGCGCCACTCTAGCTGGCATCCCACAGCGCCCAACTACTTACGTTAACAACCCAGACTTATTGAAGGATCGGCGGGATTGGATTTTGAATGGAATGGTGGACGAAGGATTCGTGACGCGGGAGGAGGCTGACGCGGCCATAGCCGAAGACACAACTTTGACGATTAAAGTTACTAACCTGGACGTAGCTCCACACTTTGTTTTGTGGGTTAAGTCACTGCTTGAAGACAAGTATTCAACTAAGCTAGTTGAAACCGGGGGCTTAAGAGTGATTACTACCCTTGATTATGACAAGCAGGTGTTAGCCGAATCCGCGGTGACGGACGGAGTAGAAAAAAATGGGCCAAAGTTCGGTTTTACAGATGCTGGCTTGCTATCTCTTGATCCAAAATCAGGTCAGATTTATGCCATGGTTGGTTCGGCGGACTACTTTAATGATGAGATTGAAGGTCAGGTTAACGTAACAATTCAACCGCTACAGCCTGGCTCAAGTATTAAGCCAATTATTTTTGCGGCTGCGTTTGAGAAGGGCTATACCCCGAACACTTTGATTTGGGACAATAACACCACGTTTGCTACTGCCACCGGCCCATATAGTCCAAAGAACTATGATTTTGGCGAGCATGGATCAGTTAGCATGCGTAAGGCTTTGCAGGGTTCGCTAAATATTCCAGCCGTTAAAACCCTGTACTTAGTGGGGATTGATAATGCTGTTAAGTTCGCTCAGCGCTTGGGCTACTCCACTCTAACGGACTCTTCGCAGATTGGTCTCTCTATGGTGTTAGGTGGCGCCGAGGTTAAGATGATTGACCACGCTGCAGCATACGGAGTGTTTGCTAACGGCGGCGTGTACCATGCGCCAACTGCCATTTTACGAGTAGAACATCCAGACGGGTCAGTGCTAGAGGAATGGAAAGCTGAAGAACATCAGGGCGAGCGGGTTTTGGATTCTAACCTGGCCGCCGTCATGAGTAACGTTTTATCTGATAATGACGCCCGAGCTTACGTGTTCGGCACTAACAATTGGTTGACGGTCTCCGGCCGGCCAACGGCAACTAAGACCGGGACCACTAACGAGTATAAGGACGCCTGGACCATGGGGTATACGCCGTCTCTGGTGGCGGGTGTTTGGGTGGGTAATGCTGACGGGACTAAGATGAATAAGGCGGCTGATGGTTCACAGGTGGCAGCACCAATTTGGAACCAGTACATGAAGAATGCTTTAAACGGCACGCCAGTTGAAGCCTTCCCTAAGGCGAATATTCCACAGACGGGGAAGGATGTGTTAGACGGAAAGATGCCGGGCACCGCGGTAACAATTGATACGGCTAGTGGCAAGCTGGCTACTGAATTAACTCCGGAGCGTTTTAGAAAAGAAGTCATGTGTGGCGCGTATCATGATATTTTGCACTTCGTAGACCGTAATGACCCCACCGGTCCAGTGCCTGAGAAGCCCGAGCGAGATCAGAACTACAAGGTTTGGGAGGCGAATCTCCTGGATTACATTACTCGCCATAACGCCAAGCTCAAGGAAGGTGAAAAACCACTGGAGAACTGCACTGCGCCTACTGAGTATGATGACGTGCACACGCAGGAGAATAAACCTACCATTTCACTCTTGTCTCCAACCAATGACATGAGTGTGGGTCGGGCCTTCTCAACGCAAATAGGGGTGGAGCTTAAGCGCTCATTCTCACGTGTAGAATATGCCGTTGATGGGGTTTATGTGGCCACCTCGTTCTCCACTAATGGTGCGAATATAGTTTTACCGGGCTGGGTAGCACGAGGCAGCCATGCTTTATCAGCTACGGTTTATGATGATGTTGATAATAACCAGACAGCCACCTCTATTATTTCCGTAGTCGAGGACGGTAATCAGGGCGAGTTCTCAATCACTAATCCGTTTAATGGCCAAACGATTGAGCGGTCAACGGCGGTTTACCCGGTTATCGTAGAGGTTCCCAGGGCTACCGACTACGCCACTTTGACGGTGATGGCTAGAAACGTGTTAACTGGTGATGTCTTGCCGATTGGGACTATAACTTCACCGCCTAGTATTGCCTCAGTTGCCTGGACTCTGCCGGCAGCTGGTGATTACACCCTAGAGGCTCAAGCCACCAGCATTACTGGGCAAGTCCTTGAATCAACTCCGGTGCGGGTTTATGTAAGAGAGGCTGCTGTGACCACTATTATTCCTTAGCTTGCATATGAAAAAATACTTGTTGGGTTTTTTGGGCCTACTGATCATGGGGGCGGGTTGCTTGCCGGTAGCTAATAAAACAGTGAATGGTCCATGGCAGCTAGCTTTTGATTTGCCGAGTGGCTGGGTGATGGTGCAGCCGTATACGGTGGCCGGTATAGGTGACGCTCGTCCCTTAAACCAGGCGGTCAGACGTGATGACTCTGAGGTTTATTTGCAAAGTACAGATAAGGCCATTTGTTACACCTCAGGCGGTCCTTGCGCTGCTGGATCAGTTAGTGAGGGTGAGCAGATTCACGTCACCGTTCTTGATCCCCGCCGCAAACTTGATTTAACTGAGCTCACGGATTTGAAAGACGGGTTTTATATGAAAGCTGGTTCTACGGAGCGAGCAGACGGTCCAGAAGTAATGTCCCGTGACATCTATTACTACAAGACAGACAAGGCAACTTATCAGTTCAAATTTAGTGGTGATGCTGATTCGGTCAAGAAAATCATCTTGTCCGCTGAGCTAGTTACGCACTTTACTGATGTACCAAGTATCCAGGTACAGACCGAGTAATCAAAAACAGCCCTGCACGGGGCTGTTTTTTATTTAATACGTGGAGGCCGCGGCCGGGGTTGAACCGGCGCATAAGAGTTTTGCAGACTCCCGCGTTAACCACTTCGCCACGCGGCCATGAACCTAAAGGAATGTAACAGATAGTGCGCTATAATTCAACCGTTATGCCGAAGCAGGAGGACAAGTTCGGCTGGAGGGACGCGTGGGGGATGCTTTCGGGTTCCTTCAGGGGGACCGGCGGTTTTTACGTCGGTATTTTGTTTTTAATTCTGTTAGCGGCGGTTGGTCAGGTGGCCGAACCGCTTTTATACGGCAAAATTGTTGATGAAATTGTGGCGGCCGTAGCGGCCAATAGCGTTTCCGGGCTTGGTCAGCAGTTAATTTATTTTGTGCTGTTGTGGGCTGGTGCGGCCCTACTTGGCGCCGCGGCTAAAGAGTTTAGCCAGTGGCTAAGCTTTAAGGCGGGTAATAAAGTGTGGGATCAGTTTTCGCATGTTGCTTTGAAACGCATTCTTGATTGGGATCCAGAGCGCTTTGGACGAGTATCGCTTGGCGCACTTGCTAAGCGACTCGACCGAGCCGGGGAAGCGTCATGGGAGATTGCGGCGCGGGCAGTAGTAGACGTAGTGCCAACCCTGGTGACTTTTGCCGTCTTTTTAGTGGTGGGTTTTTTACTGGATTGGCGCATGACCTTAATTTCGTTGGTTACTGTGCCGGTGCTGCTTACGCTAACCATTGTGGCGTATCGTTGGGCTGATCAGCGTCAGAGTCAGCTGAATGAAGCGTGGGAAGAGGTCTCACGCAAGTTATATGAGATAGTTGCTAACATTGTCCCTATTAAGGCCTTTGTGGCTGAAAGGCGCATGTTGCGTGAATACACTTCGTTGATTGATGTTGGTCTCGCTAGACAGACTCGCCTGAACACTGTTTGGACTACGCTCGACTTCTTGAATGCGGCTATTAGATTTGTGGCTCGTTTTTTCACCTTGATGGCCGGTATATATTTCATCTCTGATGGCTCGCTATCATTAGGCACCATGATCACTTTTCTAGGCATGATGACGTATATATTAGCGCCGTTTGATTATTTACTCGTTAATATCTTGCGCCGTACAAGTGAGGCGAAGAGCGCTTTTTCTCGCCTGAATGATGATTGGTATGCGGAACGTAAAGTAGCCGAGATTGCCCGACCAATTCATCTTAAGGATCTGAAGGGCGAGTTAGTCTTCGACAAAATTTCTTATCGCTACAAGGGTTCAAATGACGATGTCCTGTCTAACGTATCACTGCACGTGAAAGCCGGGACCAGCTTGGCTATTGTTGGCCCGTCTGGTGGCGGCAAGAGCACACTCGTGCGCATGATTAACCGCTTCCTCGACCCTACTTCGGGTGCATTGTTCCTAGACGGCGTAAACGTAAAAGATGCAGATATAGACGAGCTCCGTAAGTCTGTCGGCGTGGTTCATCAAGATACGGTGATGTTTAACGAGTCGATTCTGGAAAATATTAAGTTCGCTAAACCGTCAGCCAACAAAGAAGACGTGGTTGCTGCCTGTAAAAAAGCCCAGGCTCATGAGTTCATCATGCGGATGACGAACGGCTACGACACTATTGTTGGCGAACGCGGCGCCAGACTCTCCGGCGGTGAACGCCAGCGCCTCGCTCTAGCCCGTGTATTCCTGGCAGACGCGCCAATTTTGATTTTAGATGAATCTACCAGCGCACTTGATTCCGAAACAGAGGCGAAGCTCCAGGCCGCTCTAACCTCCGCCATGAAGGGCCGAACCACCGTCATCATTGCTCACCGGCTATCTACCGTTTACATGGCCGAACAAATCGCCGTGATTGAGAAGGGTAAGGTTGTCGAGCTTGGCACACATGATGAACTGCTTGCAGAGGGCGGGTTGTACGAAAAGTTGTGGAGATTGCAGTCGGGCGGTTATCTTCCGGAATAAAAAAAGCCCTCGAGGATTATCGAGGGTCTTTTTTGTTTAGCCTTCAACTAGTATTCGCACGATATTATTGATGTCCATCGAGGCGAGGTTCTTTGGGATGGTTTCGCTGATGTGTTTTAGGACATCTGTATGCATGTCGCTAGCGAAGTGGGATTTGTTTACCTCGGGCACGCAGGCGATGATGGTTTTGTAGCCTTCGTGGTCCACCATTTCCAGGAGACGCTTGGAGAGCGCGTGATAAAGCTCCTTTAGGCGGTTGATTTTCATCTGATCAAAATCCACGTCAGTTTCAGAGACGCGGTCAGTTTCCGCGGTTTCAGCTGAGCTAATCAGCTCAATTTCCTCCACCTCTCTATCTTCAGCCTTGAACAGGCGGGCCTTTTCGTTATTGGTTACTACGATCAAGGTTTTCTTTGCGAAAGGCGTGTAGTGGTCGCTGATGTGCATATTAAGCAAAGTTTAGCACGAAAGAGCTAATACATCCACAACCTGAAACCTGACACCTGATGGGTTACAATGTCCGATATGCGTATTTTGATCACGGGCGCGGGTTCAGGAATAGGGCACGATGCAGCTTTTGAGTTGGCTCGGCGGGGGCATGAGGTTTTGGCGAC
>CAYGEQ010000017.1:12560-14931 GCA_964348985.1 uncultured Gammaproteobacteria bacterium
CGAGTAATTCTTGTGAGTTCGATCGCGGGTCGCCTCGTCATCCCGTATCTCGGCATGTACAACATGACCAAGTTTTCTGTTGAAGCGATGGGCGACGCTTTACGACTTGAACTCAAACAATTCGGCATCAAAGTTTCATTAATAGAACCTGGCTTGATCGGTACCGGTTTTAACGAGCGGATGGCCTCGACCAAATATGAATGGCTGACTAATAAATCAGCTTTCGTGGCTAGTATTAAAAAGATGAAAGCTCATGACGCTGGCTTAACGGCGGTGTCTTACTCGACCAAACCCGTTATTGCGGCCATCGTGCATGCTATCGAGTCGCCTCGACCAAAGGCGAGATACATTGCTCCAAATTCTTATCGTTGGTCAGTGGACAGCCTCGCTGTAATCCCCATTTTCTTAAAAGACCGAATTGCGAGCTGGGTTGCGGGGGTGTAATTCCTTAACCAATAGCCCACCTCTAGACCCCTCGCCTACGCTCGGGGACCAATGCGCTATACTGTTCCTATATGGGCCGTAAATTGGGGGAAGTACTTTCGGGCAGTGTCCGCGAGGTCGTTTTCGGCCTTGAGGATAGTTTTGTTTCTACCATGGGGGCAGTAACCGGGATTGCCGTTGGCAGTGGCAACTCGGCGATAGTTTTATTATCCGGTTTTGTTTTAGTGGGGGTGGAAGCGGTTTCCATGGCGGCCGGTAGTTATCTTTCAAGCAAAGCCGCCACTGAGGTTTATACTGAGCGCTTTAAGCAGGACGAGGCCAGAGTTTTGGCCGAGCGGGTGACTGACACAGAGTCTCTGCGGGATTTTTTCTTACGCAAGGGCTTTTCTAAGGCCGAGATGAACATTGCAGTTAAGGCTATTGGTCGCGAGCGCAAGCTGTGGCTGGATGAAACGCACCGTTCAGAGTTCAGGCTCTCGCCAGCCGCTTCCGGTACTCCCTTATTTTCCGGGTTAGTTATGGGGGTTTGTTACGTGGTTGGCGGTATCCTAGTTTTATCACCGTATTTATTCTTGCCCATTTCTTTGGCGCTGCCTACCGCTATTGTGGTGGCCACGGTGGCGCTGTTCTTACTTGGTTTTTGGAAGGCGAGCGTAGCTAATGTTAAGCCGGTCAGAAGTGGGATTGAGATGGTGATTGTTTCGCTGGTGGCCGCTTTTCTGGGAATAGTTATTGGTCATTTTGTTTCAACGTACACCGCTTAATATGTTTTTAAGACGATTTGCTAAAACTAGAGCTCCAGAATTTCCAGCTGGCCTCACTTGGCTTAATGGACAGCCTTTGAAGCTGGCTGATTTGCGCGGAAAAGTAGTTTTAGTAGATTTTTGGACGTACTCCTGCGTAAATTGTCAGCGTACCTTGCCTCACGTGACGCGCTGGGACAAAACTTACAGAGACAAGGGTCTAGTAATTATTGGCGTTCACACGCCTGAGTTTGTTTTTGAGAAAGATGAAGATAACGTTAAGGGTGCAATTAGTGATGCGGGTATTAAATATCCAGTAGTCTTAGATCCGGACAATAAAGTTTGGAGTTTGTATGCTAACAAGTACTGGCCACAGAAATATTTGATCAATAAACTGGGTAATATTGTTTACGATCACGCGGGGGAGGGTGCATACGCAGTGACCGAGCTTGAGATTCAGAAGGCTCTGCTGGACGCTGGGGCCAAAGATTTGCCAGCCATTGGTCCAGATGATTCCGTGGGCGGCAGTGTTTGCTACAGAACTACACCAGAAACCTATCTAGGTTATTTGCGTGGTCACATTGGGAACATGGGCCAAAACATGCCGGACATGGAAGAGGCTTTTACTGAGAAAGGAGAGAATAGGGATGATGTGCCGTATTTGCATGGACATTGGAAGGTAGGCGCTGAGTTTGTGGAGCATACTAAAAACCTGGCCACACCTAATGAATATTTATCTCTTAGATACAGTGCTTTTTCTGTTAATTTGGTGATGAGCACAGCCAACAGCAAGACGGCCACGGTGGTGGTGGAGTTAGACGGTAAACCTATTCCTGCAGATTTTGCTGGTCCAGACGTGCGTTTTAATAATGACGGTGTAGCTGAAGTGGTAGTGAAAGATGCCCGCATGTATAGGATTGTTAATGCGAAGCTTTATCACAAGGGCACTTTGAAGCTAAAAACCGCCAGCGGAAACCTGCGTGCCTTCGCCTTTACGTTCGGCGGGTGTGTCGAGTAAGGTGGGTGGGTATGTATTTTGATCACGCCGCCGCTACCCCAGTTAGAAAAGAAGCTTTAAAGGCCATGTTGCCTTATTTTTCTAAATCTTTTGGGAATCCGTCGAGTATTCACAAAATGGGTGTAGAGGCGAAGAAAGCCATTGAAGAAGCTCGGGGGCATGTTGC
>CAYGEQ010000018.1:0-1673 GCA_964348985.1 uncultured Gammaproteobacteria bacterium
CCTTCGGGCGTAGGCAAGAGCGCGATCATTGAGGGTATAGCAGACTTAATGGTGGAGGAACGCGTGCCGAAGATTCTGGAGGACAAGCGCCTGTTGAAATTGTCGGTGCCTCACATTGTGAGCGCGCAGGGCGGTAATGGCGCTGAAGAAAGATTTTTACATGCGCTTAATGAGGTTGGCCACTCGGGCAACATTGTTTTAGTAATTGAAGACATTCACGAGCTAGTCGGGACCGGCACGTCAATTGATCTTTCGAGTATCCTGGCGAGTGAACTCGAAAAAGGTTATACATTTGTCATTGCTACTACCACGCCACAGGGTTACGCCGAAGCCATAGAGCGGTCGGTGATAGGCAAGAGGCTGGAGCGCGTGCAAATTGTTGAGCCAGAGCGTGATCTAGCGATTAGAATTGTTGAATCAAAGGTCGGTTACTTGGAGGCTAAGAATAGTGTGGTGTTTACGTATGCCGCGGTTGCTTCGGCGGTTGATCTGTCTAAGCGTTATTTGCATGACTCGGTTTTGCCGGATAACGCTATTTCACTTTTGAAAGAGGTGGCACTGACGGTTGGTAAACGCGGTCACGGTGCCACTTGGGTTACCAAAGAGGACGTAGCTGACATGGTTGAGCTTAAGACGAAGATTCCAGTGAGCGAAGTAAACCAGGACGAGGGAGCTAAGTTGTTAAACCTGGAGGCTAAACTACATGAGCGATTGATTGGCCAGGAGAATGCTGTAAAGGCAGTGTCCGCGGCTTTGCGCAGAGCTCGCACGGAACTCAGAAGCGCTGGCAAGCCAATTGCTAACTTTTTGTTCTTGGGTCCAACGGGTGTTGGTAAGACTGAGCTCGCCAAAGCGACCAGCGAAGTATTTTTTGGCCATGAAAATGCCATGGTGCGGTTTGATATGTCTGAATATCAGACGCCAGACTCGGTGACTCGCTTGATCGGTGGTAATGGACAGACGGGTTTATTGACTGAGGCGATTCGACGAAATCCATTCTCACTTCTATTGCTCGACGAGCTTGAAAAAGCCTCACCAGATATTTTGAACCTGTTCTTACAGGTGATGGACGATGGGCGTTTGACTGATGGCCTCGGTCAAACGGTGGACTTCACTAATGTGATTCTTATCGCGACTAGCAATGCTGGCACCCAATACATTCAAGACGAGGTTGCGAAGGGGACGGCGTTGTCGACTATCAAGGAGGCGTTGTTAGAATCAGAATTACGTTCACTTTTCCGCCCAGAATTCTTGAACCGGTTTAATGACGTGATTGTCTTCTCGCCATTGACCGAGGCAGACGTGACGGCTATTGCTTATTTATTGGTTGAAAAGGTGAAGCAACAGATTGCCGCTAAGGGCATGACGCTTGAGGTGACGGATGCGGCCATTCATGAACTGGGCCGGCAAGGCTTTGACCCTAAGTTTGGCGCTAGACCACTCAGAAGAACTATTGAGGAGAAACTTGAGAATAAGCTGGCGGATGAATTGCTACGCGGATCATTCCAAAGAAGGGACACGGTAATTTTTGACGTGGGCGGGAAAATAGAGGTAAGAAAGGCGGAGAAATTATAGGGTTATAGAGGGTAAGAAAGGGTAATAGAGGGTTATATGCCGGACTGGTTTCCATTGCCAATTGCGCTCGCGTTTATCCTGACGGCTAGTTTGACGCC
>CAYGEQ010000018.1:1773-9168 GCA_964348985.1 uncultured Gammaproteobacteria bacterium
GACGCCGGTTTTTCTGAACGTCAGGTGGTAGCTATTTACGCTGGATCGTCTTTAGTGTTTGGGCTGACTACGCTAGCGTTTTCCAGTACGTATAAGATTCTGACGTTGTTTGTTTTGGCACTACTGTTTTTTATAACTGTCCACGGACTAATTAGAAGAACTAATAATTTATGAGCGATCATCAAGCAGGTATCCCGGGAGTTGTCATGAATAGTTTGCGAATTTTGGGGGCCTTCGTGGCGCTCATGATTGGGTTGACCGTTTATGCCGCTTATCATGAAAAAACGGTCACGGCCACGGCCGTGATTGGCGGACGGAGCCATGAGGTTTTAGTGGCTAATTCACCACAGGCCCACTACCGTGGTTTATCCGGTAAAACACCGGAGACATTAGGAGCGGCTGGTATGTATTTTCCTTTTTCAGATTCAGCTGAACGGACTTTTGTGATGCGGGGTATGTTATTCCCGCTGGATTTTATTTGGCTACGTGATGGCCGAGTAGTGAAGATTGAGGAGAACGTGCCATTTCCCGAGCCGGGCGAGTCACCGCAATTTGTTTACTCTAAGCCAGAAAAAGCTGATGGTGTATTAGAATTTCCAGCTGGATTTGTGCAAAAAAGCCGAGTTATAATTGGGGACATGGTGATTATTCGTTAGACGTGTTGGTTCATCTAAAGTAAGCTAGCACTTTCTATTTTTACATCCCATGCAACTTCCCCAGGACATTTCCAGACTAGTACGATCATCTGCGCTTAACGGTAAGCTAAAGTTGAGACTACCAAGGGGGTTGGCTAAGCTAGTGGTGGTGCCGGTTGCTCTGCTGGCACTGTTCAGTCTGTCGGCGAATACTTTTGTGGTGGCTCCGGCTGGGGCCGCACCCTCGGCTGGACGGGTAACTCTGGATGGTTTCCAGCTAGAGGATGACATGACTTTGAGTGGTGGTTTGCCGGCGGGTGCGGGGGAGTTTAGCAATGGGAGTTTTACCCGTTATTTTGAGGGCAGCTGTATTCCATTTGTCATGTCTTTAGAGAACAGGGATAGGAATGGTAATGCTTTGAATATTTCTGAAACTATTGAGTACGATTATTCTAATCTTGGACAAAGGTTTGATGATTTAGAAACAATCTCTACAAATTTGAGTAACCCATTAGATCAGGCTGATGATCTGAGTGATTTTATTTACTCTGGTAATTCGTTAGCCAGTGGCACAGCCATGACCTCGTCTGGTGCGTCTTTGCCACTTCTGGTCTCTGGTCCCACTTCTAATAACGGAGATACATTACGAGCTTATTCAGTAACGGTGCAGGATGTCCCAGCCGGTGAAACGGCTTATGTTTTGCTGTGCGCTAGATTGGGTAATGACACGGCGTCTATTAGGGGCCGTTCTACTAGTGTACGGCTTGGCTCTGGTGGTCAAAATGCTGGAGTTGGTATTAATGAGCTGATTGAATTGCCTTCTCTGACGGTTACTAAGGAAGTTATTGGGTCAGCCGCGCCTGACGCTTGGTCTTTCATGGTCACTCCTGGTCTTGATGGTGTGTCAGCCAACACAATACTAGATGTAGCTCTTGGCCAAGCCAGTGTCACCTTTGATGATATTCAAGTAGATTCTTCAACTACTTTCACGGTGACAGAAATTGGTGGGCCGACTGGTTATATTTTTTCAGCCGGTACTGGCACCAGCTGTTCGTTTACCGGCTCTACGGCGTCGGCTACGGTGGCCCCTTCTGAGGATACCCCCACTAACGCTACGTGCGTTTTTACTAACGCGGAGTTAGCTCGACCGCAGCTAACGGTGGTTAAGCAGGTGATTAATGATAGCGGTTTTGGTACTAAGGTGGCCGCTGATTTCATGCTAGATGTCACGGACGCTAACGGGAACGTAACTTCAGTGGTCGGGGACGAGGATGGTTTTTCGGTGCAGTTAGATCCTGGTCAGTATTCAGTGTCTGAGGCTATTGATCCAGCCTACGCCCAAACTTTTGGGGCGGATTGCTCTGGCAGTATCAGCGCCGGTGAAACCAAGACGTGTGTAGTGACTAATGATGATTATCCAGCTGAGCTGGCCACCACCGACATTTTGCCGTCAGTCCAGTGCGTTATGCCTACTGGGAATGGATCATACACGGCGTACTTTGGGTATAACAGCTTTAATGAAACGTCGGTTTACTTGCCAATGGGTGATAATAACCAGGTTACTGGACCTGGTTTCCAGGGCCAAGATCATGGACAGCCGGTCATTTTTGCTCCGGGCGCTTCTGCGGCCTATCCTAATTCTGCTTACTCCGTGGAGTTTGTCGGTGAAGATGTAACCTGGTCATTAAGAGGTGGTCAGGAGATGGTGTCGGTGACGGCGGACGCTACTTCTCCCGCTTGTCCAATCGTGACCCCGGCTACAGTTTCAGTTTTTGTGGACGTGATTAATGATCACGGAGGTTCATTACAGTCGGCTGATTTTGAGCTAGAGATGATTGGGACGAACGTGACGCCGACCAGTGTATTCCAGGGCGAGGCCGCAGGTACGGTTCTTACTTTGGACCCCGGAGTTTATGAAGTTAGGTCTCAGGTGATGGCTGGTTATGACGTGGAGCTTAGCCCGGGGTGCGCTGGTGAGATAGTACAGGGCGAATCATTGATTTGTACGGTTGTTTATAATGACCAGCAGGGCGAAGCTGAAGATGGCTCAATTACAGTTAATAAAGTAATTGTTAATCACACCTCTCAGGAGGTGCTGGTGACTGACTTTGAGTTTCTTGTAGATGATACTAGCGTAGACGCGGGCACGGCCGGCGCGTACTCACCGGGTGTTTATCTGATTTCTGAAAGACCTAGAGAAGACGAGCGGTTTACTGATGGTGATTACACCGCTGTTTTTTCCGGTGATTGTTCTGGTGGCGGGGAGATAATTCTGGAATCTAATGACGAGCTGACCTGTACTATTACCAACACCTTTGGGGTGGCGCCAACCGGTGGCAATGGTGGCGGGGGCAGCGGCAGTGGTGGCGGGAGTGGTGGTGCGCCAGCGCCATCCACCGGCATTACGGTTATCACTAACGTGATTAATGATAATAACGGCAGTCTTCTCCCTTCAGCCTTTGAGATGCAGGTTAATGGTGAGAGTCCGGCTTTGACTTCAGCCTTCCGTTTGTCAGCCATGTCAGCTATCAGCTTTGTTGGTAGCTCAAGTGGCGTGAGTGTAGCCTTGTTGCCTGGGCCATATTCGGTCACCCAGACTAATTCAGCCGGCTACGTGTTAACTATGAGCCCTGGTTGTTCTGGCACGCTTGTAGACGGTCAGGTGGTGACCTGCGTCATGACTTATGATGATGAGCTACCGGTGGCCCCGGTCTTGCCACCAGCCCCACTGGTGCTGGGAGAAACGGACACAGCCGAAGAAGAAGTCAGTTTGCCGGTACCAGCTCCAGCGCCGGCTGTCCTAGGCGCTACTGACGAAGAACTTCCAAGAACTGGTTTGCCGGTTGGCATGTTAGCTGCTTGGTTGGGCGGCGCTATGTATGTCGCTGTCAGAGGTAATAAAAAATAATCGCTCTAGCATAAAGAGCGCCCTGATATTTTTTGGGGTGCTCTTTTTGTTGTTAGGCGTAACACTATTTGAGTTCACCTTCAGGAATTTATCAACTTATTTGAATCGGCAGGTTAAGCAGGATGAGGTCTTGCTGTCTGAAGCGCCAGTTAATTTGGAGCCTAACGTGTTAAGTATTCCATCACTGCAGATTACGGCGCCTATTGTGTACATTACTGAGAAGGGGGAGGCTGTTTACACGGAAGCGTTGGGGCGCGGGGTAGTACATTATCCGGGGACAGCTAAGCCCGGTGAATTTGGCAATGTTTACCTCTTTGGTCATTCGAGCGATTTACCTTGGTCTACTGGGCACTATAAAACTGTTTTTGCAGCTTTGCCTCAGATCCAGTTAGGCGAGCGCGTGCTTTTGACTAATGACCAGGGTGAACAGTTTGTTTATGAAGTTTTTGAGACTAAAGTAGTCATGCCAACAGACTTGTCAGTTTTAAGCCAATTTGAAAACAAAGAAAAATTACTTTCTATCCAGACTTCTTATCCGCTCGGCACGGCGCTCAAGAGATTTATTGTGTTAGCTAGGATGATTGAGAATTAAACGGACATGAGGATGAAGGCGATGCCAATAACGCCCAGCACGTGAGCAGCAAGCGGCAGTCTTTCCCAGTGCATCTTAGCGAAGAGTGATACTAGGAGTAACGAGGCTAGGAAGGTGATGACGATGAGATAAAATTTGGTCACTTGATCATCCAGTCCGCCCAGTTTTAAACCAAAGATGGTTGCTTTCGGCGCAGTATTACCAAAGGCGTAAATGTCCGTGGTGGTTGACCTGGGGGCGACGATGGCGGCGGCTTCGACCAGCTGTTTATCATTTTCAGCTGAAACT
Organism: uncultured Gammaproteobacteria bacterium; assembly: GCA_964348985.1. Taxonomy (GTDB): domain Bacteria; phylum Patescibacteriota; class Patescibacteriia; order UBA9934; family UBA9934; genus JAGORL01. Next base: position 6,197 of record CAYGEQ010000018.1, read on the forward strand.
ACCATGAGTTCTTGGCCAGAGCTAGGGATACTATCAGGTTCAACTGGCACTGTGCCGGTCCAGTCCCCGGCCACCGTTTTTTCTAAGGGGATTGATTTGTTACCCAACTGCACAGTCACCGCGGTGGCGGTTGGGTTAGCCACTGAAACAACATACGCGTCTTTAAGTGGAGCTACCGCAATTTTTTGGGTAGCGGTGGGTTCGGTGGGCGGTTGAGGCGCCTCAATTATTGGCTGGGTGGCTGGTTTGCCAAAGTGTTGAACTACAAAAATGGATGGGTAGCCATTAAATTCACCCTGAGCTACGCCAATGCCAATGTCCGTGTAGCGCGTATCAACAATATTATTGCGGTGTGTGGGCGAGGCCATCCAGCCGGCCGTTACGTCCTCGGCTTGGGTGTAGTAAACAGCTAGATTTTCACCAGCGTATTTATAGGCGTAGCCGCTATTTTTTATCCATGACCATGGGGTGGTGCCGCTGGGAGAAGTATGGGCAAAGTATTGATTGGCTAGCATGTCTTCGGCTTTGGCTTGGGCCGAAGAGGCTAACTTTACGTTTTCAGTCAGGGGGGTCAGCTCAAGGCTTGAACGGGAAGAATTAGTTAGGGAAATGATGTTGTGAGGGGTAATGGCGGAGGAGTAGAGGCTAGCGGCTGGCAGGGCAATAGCTGCGGCCAAAGCAAAGAATTTTACTAAGACTAAGCCAACGCTATAACCAAAAAGTGCCCCATGGCTAATCAGGTGAGGCGTGTGTTTGTTCCCATGATGAGGAATAAACAGGTCCTTTATCAAGCGTTTTTGGCTCTTCTTCACTTGGGAATGATAGCACATGATTAGCCTCTAATTCTTAGAGGGTTGACCTTTTCTGGGCTATTTTGTACACTTCCGCTCGTTAATCCTTGGCTTGCGTAAGGTCTTTAAAGCCCCTAAAACGGCACCTGAGCAGCACAAAATATTATGTACGCAGTAATTACCACTGGCGGTAAGCAATACCTTGTTAAAGAGGGGCTTAAAGTCCAGGTAGAAAAAATTGACCTTGAGGAGGGTAAGACCATCACGTTCCCAGCTATGCTGGTAGCGAATGATGACGGCTCTGATGTGAAGGTAGGTAGCCCTGAAGTTAAGGGCGCTTCCGTCACCGCTAAGATTGCCGAGCACGGCCGTGACACCAAGATTTCGGTTATCAAGTATAAGCCGAAGGTTCGCTACCGCCGTAACGTTGGCCACCGCCAGCCGTTCACGATCATCGAAATTGAAAAGATTTCTTAAACAAAAATGAGGCCTCCGGGCCTCGTTTTTGTTTTAGCCACTTCGGGTGTGCTGTGTGGACGCCTGAGTTCACGCTCTAGCGTCTGTTTGATACCATCCTGCCGTATCTTTCTTCTTTGGGAGGGGTCATGAGGTCGCTTGAGCTTAGGCAGGTCGATGTGCGGGATTTTCAGAGTGCCAATCACTTCTTGTTCGTGAGCGGGGTGTGTGAGGCATTCAGTACTCACGGTTTTTTGCAGGTGGTGGGCCACGGGATCACCCGTGAGCGAATGGAGCAGGCTGACCGCATCACGGAGGAGCTGTTTAGTCTCCCGCGAGATGTGCTCATGCGCTATGCGCGTCCTGGCATTATGTTTCAGCGTGGCTACGCTGGTTACGGGGCCGAGACGGCCAAGGATAGCGAAGTGCCTGATTTGAAGGATTTCTTTCAGGTGAGGTGTCAGGAGTTGCCGGCTGATCCGCGGAACAACCCGTTCGGGGAGAACATTTTTCCGACGGAGGTTCCGCAGTTCCGGGAGATGTCCTTGTTCCTCTTAGGCGAGAGCTTGAGGGTGGGACGGGCGGTTCTCTGGGCGCTTGAGGAGGGCTTTGATTTGTCTCCAGGGTCTCTAGTTGGGCGGACCGTGGGTGCCGAAACCATTCAGCGCACCATTCACTACCGTCCGCTGAGCGCGTTCTCTGACGCGGCGCAGTTGGGGGCGTGGCGCGCGGCCCCGCATAGGGATATCAATCTCGCCACTGCCATGCCCTGTGCCAACGCCAAGGGATTGGTGCTGAAGCTGGGGGATGTGTGGTTTGAGACGGAGACCGTTCGGGACTCCATGATTGTGGACACGGGTGAGATGTTGCGGCTTGTGCCGGGGCTTGAATCGCTCCAGCCGACCACCCATGCGGTCATGAATCCGGAAGGAGCAGATCTCGAGAAGAGTCGCTCCTCTTACCCGGTGTTCATTCACGGGATCCTGTATGGCAACATGATTCGCTCCGCCCCTGAGTCCGACGAGCTGGTGGATTACGCCGTGCCCTTCCTGCGTCGGATTAAGGAGATCACGCGCAAGGGCGTGTAGCAACACTGTCCGTCTTCAAAGCCCCGTCGAGGCTATCTCGACGGGGCACTTCTTTTTATGTTTCGCTGCGACCGTTTAAAGCGCTCGCGAGTGTCACTTCGTCTGCGTACTCAATGTCTGCACCCATGGGGAGACCGCGGGCTAGACGAGTTATTTTTTTGTTTACGTCCTTGAGAAGACGGCTAAGATATAAAATAGTAGTTTCGCCGTGAACGTCTGGAGAGAAGGCTAGGATGATCTCTTTGATAGCTGGGTCGTTCTTGAGTCGGTCGTTTAGCTGACGGACGTTCAGCGTATCTGGCGTGTAGCCGTCTATAGGGTTTAAGACGCCGCCCAGGACGAAATACCGGCCTTTGTACATGCCGGTAGCCTCAATAGTGGAGATGTCTCGGGCTTCTGACACCACGCAGAGGACGTCTTTTGATCGAGTAGGGTCTGTGCAAATGTCACAAGTTCCAGCTTCAGCGTAAGTGAAGCAGGTGCTACAGGTAGCGACTCTCTTGAGGCCGTCTATGGCCCGAGCCATGAGATCAAGCTCGTCCTTTCTTAAGTGTAGTAACGCGAAAACATACCGAAGAGCAGTCTTCGGCCCAACCCCTGGCAATCGCCCCATCGCGGACATTGCGTTGTGAATTGG
>CAYGEQ010000018.1:9268-14344 GCA_964348985.1 uncultured Gammaproteobacteria bacterium
ATTAGCCTCCTATCCCTTTCATCATGTCACCCAGTGCGCCCATGCCGCCCATGGCCTGCATTTTTTTCATGAGCTCGGTCTGGAGTTTTTTGTTCACGTCCGTAATAGCTTCTTTGACACCTTGTTCAGCTAGAGTTTTTTCTAGACCTTCTTCAATAGATACGCCCAGCACTTCATGGCTGCCGTTCATGGTGATCATGACTTTGCCACCGGCACCGGAGCCGACAATGATCACTTCATCTAACATGGCTTTCATTTTCTTGCCTTCGTCACGCATTTCTTTGAACTGCTTTAGTTTCTGAAACATAGAGAGAAAGGGTTATAGGGGGTAATAAAGGGTTAGAGATGGTTGGCTGATTATACCGGCTTGAAGCCTTTGGGGGGAATACCGGGAGGTAGGTTTCGGTTTTCTGGGCTGGGGGATGGGGGCGTAGGCGTAGGCTGAGGGAAGGGATTAGCAGCTGCTGAAGGCGCAGTAGCCATGGCGGAGCCGCCGCCTGCATAACGCGTATCCAGGTTTTTGAAGGAGGCACGCGCGGCATCCCAGAAGAGTTTGACCATGCCGGTGGGGCCGTTACGGTGTTTGGCAATGTGCAGTTCGGCTGATGATTTTTCTTCTGGTGTTAGTTCTTCGGGCTGATAATTTCTGTCCGCTGCTTTGCGGTACAAGAACATAACTACGTCAGCGTCTTGTTCAATGGATCCTGAGTCACGCAAGTGAGCTAGACGTGGGATGGCTGGCTTCTGTAATTCCACGGCACGTGAGAGCTGAGCAAGCGCCAGGACCGGTACGTTAAGCTCACGGGCAATTTGCTTTAGACCACGCGAAATTTCGGCCACTTCTTGCACGCGGTTATCTGTTTTGTTTCTGGCTTCCATGAGCTGTAAGTAGTCAATCACGATCATGGAAAGACCGTGCTCGCTTTGTAGCCTGCGGGCTTTGGTTCTGATGGTCATGACGCTGGCGCTGGGGGAGTCGTCAATATAAATAGGCGCTTCGGATAGTCGGCCAAGGGCGTCGCCAATACGGGGAAAATCATCGTCCTTGTCTGATAGGCGGCCGGTACGTAATTTCCAGAGGTCTACGCCAGCTTCCGCACAGATCATGCGGTCTACTAGCTGCTCTTTAGCCATTTCTAGGGAGAATAGGCCTACGGGCAGTTTAGTTTTCATGGACACCGCGCGCATGATGTCTAGCGCAAAAGACGTCTTACCTACAGACGGACGAGCTGCCAGAATGATGAGGTCAGAGCGCTGAAGGCCGGCGAGTAAATTATCGACACCGGTAAAGCCGGTGGGCACGCCACGTAACTTACCTGGGTCTTTGTGAAGTTCGTCAATGCGCTCGAAGGCCGCCGTCAGAACAGAGTGCAGCGGGAAGAAACTTTGCTTAATGAAGTTAGCCGAAACGTTAAAGAGCGTTTGCTCGGCTTGGTCAAGAACGGAGTCAACGTCATTTTCTTCGTCAAAACCCAGTTCGGAAATTTCACCAGCCGCTTTAAGAAGACGGCGGAGGGCCGCTTTCTTACTGACTATTTCTGCGTAGTGCGCGGAGTGTGCGCCGGTGGTGACGGAGTTTGTGAGTTCCACGAGCGCCGTACGGCCGCCAATATTTTTCAGCGTGCCTTTCTCTTCTAGGCGGTTACCGACGGTTAGGAGGTCAACTGGTTCGTGACGCTCGAACAACTCGACCATGGTTTCAAAAATAATGCGGTGCGAATCTTTATAAAAATCTTCCGGGCGCAAAACGTCACCCACCTTTAGCATGACTTCTTGATCTAAAAAAAGCGCGCCCAAAATGGACTGCTCAGCCTCAAGATTATGCGGTGGAATTCTGCCCACAGTTGCCATAGACTCACGGATGGTAACCTGACCGTGAGGAGAGGGGAAGTGGACGAAGCGGGGATAAGATATAATAGGCGTAACCTATGCGTCTTTCGCTTGTTTGGACGGGTATGCGTCCGCTTTTGGGTACGGTGGTTGGGGTGGGAATTTTTGGTTTGCCTTACGCTTTTGCTCAGGTTGGTTTTGGGCTTGGCTTAGTGGCTCTGTTGTTTGTAGCCGTCTTAAGCCTCATGGCTTTGTTGCTATACGCTGATTTATTACTAGTAAGAAAGGGGCATGGCCGGTATTTGACGGTGGTAGGACATGATTTATCGCCGCTTGAACAAGGGCTGGCCACGATTGCCTATTTTGGTTCCCATTACGGCGCGCTGTTGGCTTATGTACTCGTGGGCGGATCATTTGCCCATGAAGTCTTCGGACCAATGCTCGGTGGGTCATTGCTTCTGTACCAATTGGTCTTTTGGGCGATTGGTTCGTTGATTGTCGGTGGCGGTTTGTCGCTCCTCATTAAGCTGCAAGGAATTTTATTTCCCCTAATTTTTCTAGTGGTTTTAGTGCATTCATTCTTTCTCATTCCGCACGTTTCGTTCTCGCACTTGGGCACTACTCGACCAGAAAACATTGCGATGTCGCTAGGCGTCCTGCTGTTTGCTTTTGGTGGCCTCTCAGCCGTACCTGACATGCGCGACGTTTTAAATAGAAATCGCACGGCTATCCGCGCGTCTTTAGTGGCGGGTATGGTGGCGATCTCCGCTCTCTATTTATCCTTTAGCGCGCTCGTGGTTGGCGTGATGGGCGAGGCCACCGCTCCGGCCGGCATCACGGGCTTATCAGCGGTGATTGGTCCGTACGCTGAGGGGCTAGGGTCATTGCTTGGTTTGGGTATTGTGCTTAGCGCCTATCTGGCTATTTCAGTGGGCATGACGAATGCTTTAATTTATGACTGGCGTCTGAGATACGTGCCAGCCTGGGGCACGGTGGTGGTGATTCCCGTCTTACTATTGCTAGCCGGGGCCACTAATTTTATTTCAGTGATTGGAGTAACCGGCGGTATTCTAAGCGCGTTACTAGGTTTATTTTTGGTTGTTGCTTATGAACGGGCTCGCGCGTCTCACGCGTTGTCTAAAAATTCGCTAAATATCCCACGCTGGTTAGTGGGGTTAACTTTCTGTATGTATGCGGGCACTATTTTAGTGACTGTGAGTGAACTATTTCGTTAGCTAACGGCCCTGTCTTGCAGCTCTTTAGCCTTAATGACATTCATGAGCAGGTAGGCCACGGTCAGCGGGCCAACTCCGCCAGGTACAGGTGACAAAAAGCCGGCGTGTCCTTCCAGATCAGATGCGGCGTCACCCACGGTCTTGCCGCTTACCTTGTTAGTGCCTACATCAATTACAATGGCGGCATCTTTAACTTTGTCAGGTGTTAAGTAACCAGCTTCGCCTACCGCAATCACTAAGATATCGGCTGCTCTGGTGATGGCGTCAATCCCGGCCGAGCCTTTTTTAATGAAGGTAGCTGAAACTCCGGCTTCACGCATTAGTTCAATGATCGGCTCAGCAAAAATTTCACTGTTGCCAACTATTACGCTGTGTTTGCCGGCTACCGGTTGTCGGGAGGCTTGCACTAAACGCATGATGGAGAGGGCGACTGGTGGGACTAGAATAGGGGCGTTTTGTAAAAGTGCTTTACGGTTTTCCGGATGAAAGCCGTCTATATCTTTGACGGGGTGAATAGCGGAAATAATGGCGTCTGTATTTTGGTTGGGAAGAGGTAACTGCACTAAGATGCCGTTGATATCTTTACGGGCGTTGAGCTCATTAATCTTTTCAATAATGTGTTCAGTGGTGGCGTCATTGGTGTACTGGTGACGTTCTACGTAAATACCCACCTCTTTAGCCGCCTTTTCTTTGAGGCCAACGTATAGGGAGCTGGCGGGATTATCGCCCACTAAAATAACGGCCAGTCCTGGAGGATGCTCAAAACCAGCCACTCTTTTAGTAGCTTTATTGCGGATGGTTTTAGCGAGCACTGAGCCGTTCAAAATTTCGGTCATAACTAAACGTAAAGTGGGAAGGCTTTCATGAACTCTTTAACTTCAGCTTTAATTTTGGCGAGCTCGGCTGGATCGGCTTTAGCCATGATAGCGCGATCAATCCATTCACTGACTTTCACTATATCATTTTCTTTGAGGCCTCTGGTGGTGATGGCGGGCGTTCCAAGACGGATGCCGGATGGATCCATGGGTGAGCGCGGGTCATCTGGGACCATGTTTTTGTTGACGGTAATGCCGGCTTCGTCTAGTGCATGTTGGGCTTCGCCACCAGTGACGCCTTTAGAAGAGACATCCACGAGTAATAAGTGGTTGTCTGTTCCGCCAAACATGAGCTTGTAGCCTTTGGCCCCCAGTTCGCGTTCAAAAACTTTGGCGTTTAACTTGATCTGTTTGGCGTACTCTTTGAATTCTGGCTTCAACGCCTCACCGAAAGCCACGGCCTTAGCGGCAATCACGTTCATGTGCGGACCGCCCTGGAGTCCGGGAAAAACAGTTTTGTCAATTTGTTTGGCGAACTTTTCCTTGCACATAATCATGCCGCCACGAGGGCCGCGCAATGTCTTGTGCGTGGTGGTGGTGACGACGTCGAATAACGGCACAGGGTTGTTCATTTCACCGGCGGCAATTAGGCCAGCAATGTGCGCAATGTCCGCCATGGTCATGGCACCTACCTCGTCGGCAATTTGCTTGACTCGAGCGTAATCAATCTCACGGGAGTAGGCTGAATAACCAACTAGGATTAGTTTTGGTTTGTGCTCACGGGCTAGGGCTGCCAAGTTGTCATAATCTAGCTTGCCCTCAGCATCAGTCTTATAGCGAATGAAGTTATAACGCTTGGCCGAGTCTGTGACGGGGTGGCCGTGCGTTAAATGTCCGCCATGAGACAGATCCATGCCGAGCACGGTGTCACCTGGCTGCAAAAGCGCGGTGTAGACGGCAATGTTGGCTGGAGCGCCGGAATGAGGCTGGACGTTGACATGTTCTGCGCCGAACAGTTGTTTGGCTCTATCGATCGCGGTTTGCTCGAGCACGTCCACAGCGTAACAACCGCCGTAATAGCGTTTGCCAGGATAACCCTCCGCATATTTATTCGTGGCTACGGAGCCCAGTGCCGAGAGTACAGCTGGCGAGACGAAGTTTTCACTCGGGATGAGTTCAAGCCCTTCCCGTTCACG
>CAYGEQ010000019.1:0-13731 GCA_964348985.1 uncultured Gammaproteobacteria bacterium
AATTAAACGCCCGTTGGTTTCTCAGGCAAGAATAGCTTAGCAATAGCGTGTGGCCGGGGACCGCCCAAAATGGTGACCGCTAGAATGTACACTAAAATTCCGGCCAGCACAGTAATAGTGGTCATCAGGGCTCCGGGAGCTTCACTAACCTGGGAGTTAATCAATAAAATGGCCCCGGCCATGACCGCAGTAGAAACAACCGCCCGAACAGCCATTTTAAGATTTGGTAAACGCTTAATGGCCATGGAAACAACCAAAAATGCACACAGACCAATTAACAATTCTGAGACCAAGGTAACCCAAGCCGCAGCCCAAGCGCCGTAAATTGGGATATACATGACGTAGCCAACAACTGCCACCACAGCTACAAATAAGTAGGCGATCACCATCACTTTTTGCTTGTTAACAGCTACCACTGCATGGCCGTAAAGGGAGTTAAAGAAGACAATCGCAGCGGCTGGACCAAGCACCGCTAGCACCTGCCCCGCCAGAATCAAATCAGGCTTAACTGAAGTCATCACCGGCACACCAAGCAGGATAGCCCCCACAGAAAATGGGATGGCAATCAGCGCAAATATATCAAAAGTGTTCTGAAGATTTTTATCAAACTTATCCCGGTTCTTCTCACTCCAAGCGAGCGTTAAAATAGGCAACATCAAACCCATAAAAGTCACGGGAATCATGGTCATCACATCCACCACCCTATAAGCAGACCCGTACTGCCCTATCTCAATGTCGGTTCGACCAAAAATAGCCATGAACAAAATGTCCCCCTTGAGGTAAAGCAGGTTAAAGAAAATAGAAACACCAATTGGCCAACTTCTGACTAACACTTCCCGCCACATTCGCCAATCAAATCTGGGGCGAAGTTTTACATAACGAGCCGTGCCCAATAACATAATCACTAACTGGACGAAACCACCCACAAAAAAACCAACAGCCGCATAAATAAGCGGCAAACCGGACACGCCCACCGCAATCACCCAGACCAGGGCGATTAATCTGTTTAACATCTCGCCTAAAACTGGAATCCCTAGCGCTAAGCGTTTTTGAAAGACACCAATGTAAGTCTGAGCTACTGATGCAAAAAAGGACGAGCCGGTAGCCACGCACACCAGGAGCACCACTTCCCTAACGCCGGGAATGAATAGCGCGGTGATGGGCGCAATAGCTAAAAATGCTAAAGCTGAAGCAACACGCAGCGTGAGTAAATTACCTAAAATCTTTTCCTCATCCGCACCACGTTCCGAAATCATCTGAGTGGTAGTCAGCGTAAGACCGAAGTCAACAATGACCCCAAAAATAGCCACGTGCGTCATGGCAATGGTCAGTAAACCGTAACCGTCTGTCCCGAAATACTGCAGTAACAAGAAAAAAGTGATCAAGCCGAAAATTGTCCCAAAAAGCTTACCACCTATTTGTAGGGTTGAATTTTTAGCGAGGGCTGACATATATCTCCAAGCATACCCCACGAAAAATCTTCCGTAAAAAAAAGCGACCGGCGCGCAGTGGGGATTGGACCCACTACACACCGGTCAAGGAGTCACACGTCACGTCGCTCGCGGATGACGTGACGTGCTCACTGGCAGTCACAACCCGGATGGTACGGGTTCCGGGTGCAGAACCCGACACTCTGAGCCTCCAACTGATCGCGGTCAGGGCAGGAGAGTGGCTGACTGGCCGCCGACGTCACGCTGGCGTACGTCTCAGTGATGGTCACGGACTGCCGGATGGGCGCGCCAGAGCCCTCTCCATCCACAGGCAGCGAAGGAACTTCCAGCCAAGCGTCAGTCTTGGCGTGGATGGCCTTCACGAACCCGATCCGTCCCTGCTGGCTCAGGAAGAGGGCCGCGGCAAACGACAGGGCGAAGAGCACCAGGGTGAGCACCAAGCCCTGCCGAAGCAGAGTACTGGTGTACCTCTGCATCATTTCAATCAGGATCATCGCGCCCATGTACTGACTGACCGTAAGGAGCGTCAACAGAAGAAAGAACGCGGCCACGAAGAGCCCAACGGACAGGTCAACGTTCTGGCCGCTAAACGGCCACCAGATGTTCAAGGTCAGTCCCACGAGCGTCGCGCCCGTAGAAATCTTGAGCACCGCAGCACGTCTCACGCCAGGCACCGTCAGCAACTGCTTATCCTGCTTTTCTTGCGCCAGCTGATAGATGGATGGCGCAGGCGGCGCGTGATCAGCATGACCATGAGCCTTCCCGTGGCTCTTGTCATCATGCTTGCCGTGTGCCGCTGCTGGCGGATGACTGGCGTGTGCATCGCCACTCACCCACGGCACCATCTTGCCATGTTCGTCCCTATGGAAGAACACGGGCTTGACCTCATTCTCCCATGGATCACGAGCCAGGACCGCGAAAGCCGCGCCCCAGACCCCGAACAACGCCACGTTCAGCACAAACGGGCTGAACCACCACGGGCTCTCGGACAGGAAGCCGAACCCGGGAGCCAACCAAGCGACCAGCTGAAGCACACCGGCCACCAAGCTGCCAATCATGAGGAGAGAACCGCCCACCTCCGTGTGGGTCAGATCCCTGTCCGTGCCGTCCAGGTTCTTGCCAGCGTAGAGCTGGTCAATGACCTCGCTGTGGGCGATGGCCCGCCCAATGAGCGCGATGGCAGAAGCTCCGATGAGCCCGCCGGACACGCCCATCAAGAAGAGACTGAACACGCCGAGGAAGCCCCAAAGAGCGAAGCTCCCAAAGCCGACCAGGCCAGCGAACAGGATCACGGCGAAGTGCACCAGCATCGTAAAGGTGCCGCGCACGTCGTCGTTCACCAGGTCATCCAGCATATCCGCCAGCGGGATGGTCACCCGACGCTGCCAGAACCAGGCGCGGTCACGGCCGATCTGGCGCACCTCAGCTTCCCAGGCGCTAGCCCGGTTAAGCCGCCGGTGAATCAAGGCGGTGTGCTTACGGCGGTCGCCCGCACTGGGACGATCACTCCGCGGACCACGCACTCGGAACAGCACGTCAAGCGACTGCTTGAGCGTCTCGTATTCTGTCTCGGTCAGATCCGCCGGCAGGAGGTTAAACGCCTCCCGGGCCTGCTTACGCAGCCCCTCGTTCTTGGCATGCAGGTGCTCCTGCACCCAGACGAAACCTCGCCAGTACTCAGAGGGTCGGCGCGGCTGCGTGATCACGTCATCCCCGCGCAGCTGCTTGGCCGCGGACAGGAACTCCATGAACCGCAACCGGTTTTCCTCAGCCACCTTGAGCGACACTGCCTCCGACTCCGTAGAGTCGGACACAGTCCGCGCCTCCGCCGGCGGAACGGTGGGAGTGGTATCAGCAGAATCAGTAGAAGTGCTCATCGGACTATCCTCCGGAGTCAACAGAGTCGACTCAAGTTTAGGTTCAGAACTACGAGAATGAAGAGCGACCACTGCGGCCGCTCCAGCCAAGATCGTCCCGGCCGCCAACGCCATGCCCGGGGTAACCCCAGACAAAGCGACCAGGACACGGGAACGATACCGCCGGATGTCTTCATCGGTCACGCCAGCTTCACCGGCCGCCTCAAAGGCAAGCACAGCTACTGCGCGAACACTGTGCGGCACAGGCAAGCCCGCGGTCTTCATGGCCTCAGACAGCATGAGCACGGACGCAATCCTACCCTCTGCCGGCAAAGCCAGCATGAGAGAGATGAGGAAGCCCACCGCACCCGGAGCATCAGCCAATTGACGTTTGAGTATCTCAGGGTCCGCCGTACCAGCGAACTTCTCCAGAAACCGCCGCAGCAAATCTGGACTGAGCTTTTCCCTAAGACTTGCCTGCTCCAGACCTTCGTCTCTCATGAACTGGCGGAAAGACTCCGCCAAAAGGCGGGTCCAATCAACCATGTGTCACCCCATTCTACGAATAATTGATGCGAATTGTGAAGGTATTTCCCCTTCAAAATATACCCGAAAGGGACTGGTGAGGTTAGCAGAAAAACGGCAAAAAGTCAATGCAAGAGAAAGGGTAATAAAGGGTTATAGAGGAGAATAAAGGGTTGGGGAAAATACAGGTCGAATATCAGAAACCCTCTATAACCTTTTATTATCCTCTATAACCCTTTCTCGATGGCCAACGTTAGCCATTTTTAGGTCTTTTTCCCTTGACGAAATGGTCTTTTTGTGCTATTCTATTTTGTTGAGTAACGCGTCGGGGAAGTCCTCCGAAACGTACTCAAGACCCTGTGAGGTGACCAATGATGACCCTTTTCCTGTCCCTGTCCCTGTTCGTGAACATGGCCACCGCCCAGGACCTGGCCAACAATGGACCCGTGTTCATGGTGGTGACCGAGACCTCCGACCGGACCAGCAATGGTTCGATCGTCGGCAGGCCGACCATGAGCCTGGACTGCGGCGGCGTGCTCATCCACACGGAGGCCATGAAGCCGGAGGACATCGCGCTCCTCCAGGCCAACTGCCTGGAGGCCGGGGAGATCGAGATCCGCGGCCGCGAGGCGAGTGGCCAGCAGTTCGTGACCAGCACCGACGCCCTCGGGCGATACCACCGGGCCATCGGCGAAATGGAGGTGGCGAAGATCGACGCGAACAACCGCCGGGAGGTGTCCATGGCGGGCATCAGCCAGGGCGTCGATGTGTACGGACATGGCGACATGATCGCCACCGGACATGCCGCGGCCTGGGCGGCCGAGTTCGACAACCTGCCGGCCAACATGGTCGGCAACAACAACGGCTTCGCCATGGGTCAGAGCTTCGGCGCGTTCGATGCCATGCGGGCCTTGAACGGCTCCGGCGGCTATGCGGGCGGGGGGCTCAATGGCTTCCCCACCCCGCAGCACCCGCCGGCGCCGATCACCAACAACACCTACGTGACGAAGGTGACCCAGTCCCCGGCCACCACGACCACCGCCACGAGCAGCACCACCGTGCGTTCGGACGCGGAGATCATGGCCGATGACCTGGCGCGGCGCGAAGCCGACCTGGTCAAGGCCAAGGCGGAGGCCGAGCGCATCCGCACGGCCACCACGGCCAAAACCCAAGCCGATACTCCCAAGTAGTCGGCCGGAACAATACGTGATGGTCCCCTCAGTAACGCTAACGCGAAACTGAGGGGGCCGGATCTACTGCTTTCATCACTTAATGTGGTGGGAGCTGAGATCAAAGAAAAAGGTTTCAGGTGTCAGGTTGTGGAGCTACCTACTGAACGCAATTCAGTAATACATCCTTAACCTGATCCCTGAAACCTGACCCTTACTCTCTTGGAGGTTCCAATGCGTTCCTTTCTCATCATCCTGTTCATGATCTGCTTCTGCATCGCGGGCTTGGCCCAAGCGGCAGACAGCCGCGTCCTCCCGCACGCTCAGGACATTGCGTCCCTGCGGTGCGAAAACGGGAGCGTCCCGGTGCCCCCGGGGCACATCATCAGCTGGAAGCCGCCGGGCTGCACCAAGCGGGATGGCCTGGTGGAGATCCACAACTACCTCACCAGCGGATGCATGGTCCTGCAGATTGCGGGCGTGCAGCCAATGGTGGTGGAGCCCCGCGGGATGGGGCTGGTGGGCATCGGCTTTTACCAGCCGAGCGGCCAGTTCATCCCCTGCCTGCCGCCGGCCACCAGTGACAGCCGGGGCAACGTGACGCCCACCGTCATGTGGACGTTCCTGACGTCCACCACGATGAACATCACCGGAACGGCGTACCAAGTCCAGCGGGACTGGACCATCACGGACGTGATGGCAGACCCGCGCACCGGACTGCCCGTGAAGCCGCTCAACGGCAACATTGGGGGGCTCATCAAGCCCGCGGAAAGGCTATACACGTGTCGAACCCAACAGTTCGACGCCTTGCACCCGGATCTGTGGAACGGCCCGGCCCGAGAACTGCCCGTGGCGCAGTTCAACGGGATCGTCTGTCCACACTAGTAACCCACGTCAGCGCCGGCCCTTAGGAACATCCTTCGGACCGGCGCTTCGCTTTCTAAACAAAAAACCCGCCGAGCTGAGCTCGACGGGCTTCTTTATTTCTTAGGAATTACCGGTAGCGGTACTAAGCTGTTCAATCACGAAACTGCTGATAGCGTAAGCTGAAAGCAGAACTACCAAACCAACTACCGCTGAGATTAAAATGCCCTTAGCTGAAGCAACTTTCTTCTCATCACCGGCAGCCGTCATCCAAGTGAAGCCGGCGTAAATAACTAGAACCAAGAAAACAATGCCCAAAATACCCAAGAAAGTCTGAATGAGAGAACCTACCGTAGTAGTCAAATCCTTTTTCTCAACACCGGCGCTGGTAGCTACGGCGTCCAAGTTACCGGTCAGTCCCTGAGCATGAACCGTGGTAACAGCTGGGAGCAATGACATAACCGTGAGCCCGGCACCGAAAGCGAACTTCTTGAATTTGTTCATAGACATATTAATTGTTAGATAAATTATACATCGTTCATTTTAACCTTGAAATAGCTATGCACAGTCCTACGGACAATCTGGCTCTGGGTCAGGCCCTGAACATCTATCCGGATTCAATAGCGGGCCATCTTCTATTGCGCTATCGTCTATTGACTGCCTGCCCTCCAGTGACCCAAGAACGAACGTAGAAATGCTAAAGGCGGACAAACAAATTATCAGACCTATAGTGACACTCATAAGAATACTCTTGGCCTTTTCTACTAACTTTGAGTTTCCGGCTGACGTCATCCAGATAAATCCAGCGTAGACAATGAGCACTAAAAAAACCACACCCAAAATGCCAAACACGGCGTTCACCAGCACCCCAACTAGTTGATAGACGTTCTGAGAAGTTGAGTAACCAGCGCCCTGACTGCCTCCGGCGTCAGACAGACCAGTATTCAACACGACAGCAATAAGTTTACTCATAGCTTTTAGACTTATTGCGCACCGGTCACAGGGTTACCGGACAAGGCGTTAAATAATGCGTCAGTCACCGCATAGGCAGCCACCACAATCACCGCGCCAATAACTGCCGCCACCATAATATCCTTAGCTTTCTGCACACGCTTCTCGTTTCCAGCCGCCGTCATCCATAAACCTCCCGCATACACCATCAAACAAAGAAAGGTCAGACCAAGAAGCCCCAGCACGGGCTGAATTACCCGTGAACCAATGAACTGAGCAATGTTAAGGCTTGAACTAATCTTGGCAGCGTCGCCAGTTTGAGATAAGCCAGAATCACCCGCACTAAACTGTGCGGATACCCCAAGAGGAAGTAACAAAGCTAGTGACATAAGCCCAGCTGCTGCCAGTTTTCGCATATCGTGCCCGCACCTTGAGAGAAGGGAGAGGGTTATAGAGGGGGATAGAAGGTTATAAAGGGTTTCTGAAACCCATTAGTACCCATTATTACCCTATATTACCCTTTCTTCAACTGCCAAGATGCGGACTTCGATAGGAGACAACTAACCCTGTGTAGCGGTGAGGAAAGAAGAAATAACGAACGTAGTGATAGCGTAAGCGGACAAGATAATAGCTAGACCAATGATACCGCTAATGATAATGCGCTTGGCCTCACCAACCTTTTCATCATTACCACCAGACACCATCCACTTGAAGCCACCGTACAGAACAATGACTACAGCTACTACACCTAAGAACGTGAGAGCTACCTTAATGAGGTTACCGATTGTCTGCTTCAAATCACCCTGGCCAAGGCCAGTGGAGGCGCCGAAACTTGGATCCAAAATGTCATCAGCGGCCAACTCACCAGAGCTACCCACCTGAGCGTGAGCCACACTAGCCAGTGACGGCACCAACCGCGCGAATGGCAAAGCCAAGGCCAAGCCGAGGACTGCGCTCATCCCAAATCGTACCAAGGATTTCACCATAAAGATGATGTAATAAATTAAAAGTGAGAAATCTCCAACACATTATACACCAGCCTAAAACTAGATAGCCGATCCTGTGGTCAAGCCAGTAATGATGGCATTAGTGATAGCGTAGGCGCCAGCTATGATAGCTAACCCAGCCACTGCCCAGACCAAAACAGCCTTGCCCTTAGCCACCTGCTTGTCATTACCCATGGAAGTTATCCAAAGCACACCGCCGTAAACAAACATCAGTAACGTCACCGAACCAATAATAGAAAGCACGGCCTTGATTAAGTTACCAATGATCTCTCGTGGATCAGTAGTGCCGAGGGGGTTAGTAAGGCTGACAGTTCCACCGGAAGCTGCACCTGAATTTACGGTTCCAGAAGCCCCATTAGCACATGTAACGCCAACGCAGGCTAAAATAAGCTGGTCAAACTCAGTCTCGCAAACATCAATTAACTCCGCCCTCGCCGAGTGATTCGGTGCGATCAGCTCGATACAATTGGTTTTCACAACCCCAGCATCAGAGACACATTTTGCGGAACACGCATCAGCAAGTACCGAGCTAGGAGAAGCTACAAATAACCCGACCGACATCACAAAACCTAGTAGTAATTTAATTGGCATAATTATTGGGTATTCAAGACGTTCTCTGCTTCTACACCGCCGGAGCTAGAAGTGGCTGAGTTAATGGTCTCTTCAATAGTTGCGCCTGGAGCCTGACCAGAAATAGACGCAATCAAGAAGTTTACAAAGGCATAGGCGCCGAAAATAATTGCCAACCCAATCACGGCCCTCACCAGAATTTCCTTGCCCTTCTCAATGTGCTTTGGATTGCCCATGGAAGTTACCCAAGTAAAACCGCCGTAAAAAAACATGAGCAACGCCACTGAACCGCTAATAGCCAGAATACCGATGGAAATATTTACAAAAATCTGAAGCATGTCTGACAACTGGCACTGACCAGCGTCCCGACAAGCACAGGAACCAGGCTCACTAGAAGTACAGATGTTGGCAAAAATCAAACCCTGAGAAAGAATACTCTGATAACCACTCCCCACTGACTGCGCGTGAGCAGTGGCCGGCAACCAAAAAGCACTAACCAGCGTGAACATGACTAATGCATGGCGAAGAAAGCGCATAACTGGAAGAATCATAACACAACCAACCGCCTTTCTCCTTCTTAATATGTCTGCCTAACTATTTGGGCTGTTTGGCCAACTGCTTTCTTTGGGTCAACAGCGCCAGCTAGGATGGCAGTAGACAGATCAGCTAAGGCTTTAAAAGCAGCGTCAGAATCCAAACCTCTATACCAGCTTTCAGCCGTTAATAACTGGCTAGCAAATACACCCAAGCGTTCATCCTCTACCTGGCCCGCGATCAAGCCTCTAATGGCCGTGGGCTTCTTAGTTTCGGTCAGATAAGAAGTAACATTAGCTGGACTACTGGTAAACTGGAGGAAATTCCAGGCGTAATCAGGGAACTTACTGGTCTTAGAAACACCCTGAATCCAGTAGTTGGGCTGGTTTACTACTCGCCCACCTGGAATCTGAGGCAAGGCAGAGATGCCGTAGTTCAGCTTAGGAGAGGAGGCAGTTAAGATAGGCACGTGATAGCTATAGCCAAGCATGAAGGCTGTTTGCCCCCTAGCAAAAGCATCAACAGAGGCTGGGAAGCTGTCATTCCAGGTATAAACTTCTTTAACTGGATTAGCGAAATCTGTGTAAAAAGTGACGGCATCAAGCGCCGGGAAAATACCCTGCGGTGTGCCCTGAGGAATGAGATCAAAAGTTGGGCTACCGTTTTCATCAGCCATCCGTGCCCCATTCTGCATCATGAGAATAGAAATTAAGTCCCCCGCCCGGTCTACGTTTTTCACAGTGCCGAGTGCCGCTCCGGACTGGGCTACCCCACCGGCCGCGTCATATTTGGTCAGTTTTTGCACAGCAGCATTAAACTGCTCCCAGTCAGTTGGCACTTCAGCAATCCCAGCCGCATTCAGCAAATCCTTGTTATAAAACAGGGCGAGGGTGTCTACAGAATAGGGAAAACCGTAAATTCTTGGCTGAGCAGCCGCCTTAGGATCAGCCGAATAATTCAAAATGGCATCCTGGGAAACTACGTCGATAAACTGTTGCTTGTAAGCCTTCTGTGAGATGGTCGCCTCTTGCTTGGCTACCAAAGCAGTTTCTTTTCTGAGCGTGCCCTGCGTAACTAAGTAACTGACGTTAACCTGCGGCGGCATGGGAGATAGCAATGACTGAAATTCCGGCAGTTTAGTATTGTGAACAGAAAAAATATCCGGACCGGTGCCGTCAGCCAAAGCTCTGATTAACTCAGCCTCATACTCCTCTGGTCTAAACTTCCGGTAAGTAATGGCTACGTTAGGATGAGCAACGCGATACGCAGCAATTAAATCCTTATAAGCGTCAGCTTCATCAAAAACACTCCAAAATTTCAACGCGACCTTGGCTTGAACTGGAGCTTGGGCCGTCTCACCTGAACATCCAGCCCCAACCATGATAAGGGTTGATAATAGGAGAAATGAGGAGAGAAGACGCTTAATCATAGATATATAAAGTGGTTCCGCGTTTGAGGCCATCAAGCTTTTGCTCAATCACGCGTGAAGGTTTTCTGTGTGCTAGGGGGAAATCAATGGCTACAATCCGTGTTCCCGGTTTCAATTCTTGGTCGAGCTTGGCCTCAATCCGCTCCATGAGCGTAGGAAAGAGGTAAGTCACCACGTGCGTAGCGTCAGCCAGGCTTTCTTGAAAGAAATCTCGTTTGCGTATTTCAATTCGCGTCTGCCGAGTAAACAGCTGAGCGATGAGGTACGGCAAAAGAGCTTTTTCCAGGCCAACTGCCCGGATATTCGGATTCCGCTGAACAGCCGCCAGTAAAACTCGACCATCTCCACAGCCCATATCATACACTACAGAGCCGTCTACCAAGCCAAGCGCGTCAACAATTCCCGGCACCGCCTTCATTGGTACCGGCACAAACGGCGCACCGCTCCCAACAATACTCACAAACCACAACAACACTACGGGCAAAACAATAAACGTAAGAAAAACTGCAAAAATAACCAGCCCAATAGTAATCAAAGTAGAAAACATGACCAGTCGTTACTCGCGAGACCTCAGATACTCGGCCAAGCCCTCGCTGACTTCTGGATGCAAGAGACCAAGCTCAATCTGGGCAATAATAAACTGCAGCTTATTGCCACAATCATAACGCTTGCTCATCAAAGTTTGGCCATATAGTTGCTCGCCGTTATCAACATACGCGGTAAACGCATCAGCCAAACGGATCTCCCCGTCTTTGCCTGGTTTTTGCTTTTCGAGTAACCGCAAAATATCAGGCGTAACAATATATCGACCCACGGCCGCTAGGTTAGACGGCGCTTCTTCTGGCGAAGGCTTTTCCACGAACTTTTTTACTTGCCAAGTATTTCCAGCTATCTCCACCCCATCAATAATGCCGTAACTAGACACTTTGTCATGCGGAACCTCTTGGATGGCCACCACTGGCGCCTCATATTTTTGGTACGTCTCCATTAACTCTTTAATGGCTGGCCTGTCACCAGAAAAAATATCGTCCCCGGTAAAAATAGCCACCGTCTCATCCCGGCCGACAAACGGCGCAGCGGCCAAAATTGCATGCCCATCCCCCAGTGGCTTCTGCTGGCGTACAAAAGCGAACTTAGCTAATTTGCCAATAGCCTGAATGGTCTTCAATTCAGCCATTTTCTTTTTCTGCTCTAAGCGGTATTCAAGCTCAAAGTTTCGATCAAAATGATCTTCCAGAGCACGCTTCCCCATGGCTGTAACGAAAATAATCTCCTCTATACCAGACGCTACTGCCTCTTCAACTATATATTGAATAACCGGCTTATCTACCACCGGCAACATCTCCTTAGGCTGGGCCTTAGTGGCTGGCAAAAATCTGGTGCCCATGCCGGCTACAGGAATAATAGCCTTCCGAATCTTTTGAATTTTTTTCGAGGGCATAGACGTAAGCTGAAAAGTTAAAAAGGTTGAAAAAGCTGTAAAGCTGGAATGAGAATAGACACTTTTTAAACTTTCTTCGGCTTTTTTAACTTTTTTAACTCTATCTTATCACTTTTTCGCAATCACTATAAAACTTAACACGCCCAAAGTTGGGTCTTTGCGATAACGCGAACTAACATAAGGGCGGTCACGCTTAAGCTTTTGCTCGTCCAAAACAGTTTCTGGAATGATTTCAATCATGCTTAACCCGTGATCACTTAACACCTTCTCATAAAGGGCTGGCCTGACCCTATTTGGGATACCGGAAAAACGAGCCAAGCGATACAACAAGCGTGGATACCGATAAATATTCAGTGGATCGCGGTCACGAATAACCCGGGTGTGCGTCTGCAAATCAACATGCGCTACCAAAGCCCCGCCCGGAGCCAGTATCCGAGCGACTTGGGCTAAAATTTCTGGCACATGATCAAAATGTTCAAACGCGGCGTTGCTAACCACTAGATCAATACTGCCGTCTGGAATCCACTTAAATGAAAACGAATCGTCTTGTTTGAACAGAAGTGACGTAGGCTGTTTATGTTCGTAAGCCGTGAGAGCCTCGCTAGCCCGAGCTCGCGCTCCCCCGTCATTAATGGAATCTATGACAGCAGTGTGCAAAACCTTAGGCGCTCGGTCAGCTAAAGGATTTTTGTCATAGGCCACGTAAGAAGACGCACCTTTAGCTACCAAAATCAAACCAACACCCAAGTCAGCGCCAGGCCCTAACTCAAGGATTCGCTGGCCAACAAACGGCTGAGAACCGAACCCCCGCTCAATCAACACCTTCTCCCACCGCTCAACCACCTCATGGTCATATTTCACGGCTCGCCCGGTATCATCAACAGAAAATTCACGCGGGCGGTGATAACCAGTAAACCGATATCTCACTTTATTCGCAAAAAGAATTCCTACCCCTAGCCACCAAAAAAACCATTGTCTCAACATAGTAAGCGTATTGTAGCATTTTTTAACTGACCCAAACCGACGGCTACAATCACTCTAAAATTAAAATCGGCCAGACAGGGTCATGGCCGATCACTCTTCACGCCTGATTATCATGACGGTCGCGTCGTCCCGCTGTTGCCTGGCTGCTAGCATGGCCAGGATATCTACCATGTCCGCGGGTTTTTGCTGAAATTGAGGGACACTGGCTAAAAACCACTCGCGGTTCTTCTCCAAGAATCCCCACACCCCGTCTGTAGCAATAATCAGCCATTCGCCGCGGGCTAAAACGTGACGCACTAGACCGTGTCTAATGTCCGGCAAGGGTTCGCCTCCGCAGGAAGCTGTCAGCACAGTCTTAACGCGCCACTGCCTGCGATCAAATATGCTAGTCACATGATCCCGACTGAGTTGGCGCAGTTTAGGCTCACCCAATGTATCCAGAATGTAAATCCTGGAGTCACCCACTGAAAGTCCTACAAAAGGAGTTGGCTCAACTGATACTGACGGAAACCAGACGGCCGCCACCGTAGTGTGCGAACCGTCACTGGCTCGGTCAACCTGGCGGCCAGTATCCAACAGAAACTGATGCAGTTCCGGCAGGCTAGGCAGCCTAGATAACCGTCCAAAGTATTCTGCAAATAACCGCACAGCCTCCTGGCTGGCCGCCGCTCCGTTGGGCGAAGAACTTATCCCGTCAGCCACCATGTAGAACTTATCAGCAATCAGCCCAAATGAATCCTCATTTACCGCCCGGCTCTCCTTCTTATAGGAGGCCGAATACGCCTTAAGCATGGAACCTCCAAAAATACTAACTAAACTTAGCGGAAAAAGGTTGTTTTGTCAAAACAAAACAACCCCATAAAGGGTTGTTTTGTGTCACGCTGGCGCAACCGTTGAACGTGACTCACGCCGTAATGGCGGAGCCACGCCGGTCGCGACCGACGTGGCGG
>CAYGEQ010000020.1:0-12819 GCA_964348985.1 uncultured Gammaproteobacteria bacterium
CAGGGCCACTAGAACGCGCAAAAGTTATTTGTAATTCATGTATTGGCACGGGCATACGCGGAAAGTATACCCTTCATTGCCTTAAAGAATGAAACAAATTGTAATTTTTGTTCTTTAAGCGCTTTTTTTCCGGCATCTGTGAGCTTGTAGTAGCGTCTGGGCTTTGATTTGACAGTAGATTTGAAGGAGCTAAAAATAAGTTTTTGATCTTCTAATCTGTAAAGGAGGGGATAGATGGTACCTTCTTTTAAATCAAAGAGTCCATCCGTTTTTAGCTTAATGTTCTGAATCAGTTCGTAGCCGTAGGATTCTTTTCGAGCCAGGCATTCCAGTACCACGATATCAAGTGAGCCTTTTAGGATTTCTTTGGAAAATTTCATAGTGATTTGTAAAGGAAAGCATCGTGGCGACACCCATCCAGAAGATTGCTGAAAGGTAAGGAGCCAACGAGAAGAAGGTGCCAAACACGTCGTATGTGTAGACGTCGATATGGAACAGGGAAATGCCAGCGTAGAGAGGCATGAGGCCAAACATCATGACTGGGAAATAAAATATGAATCCTAGAATCAGGAAGACGCCTGCGAACGGGGCGAAAATACTTCGTTCTATGGGCGTTGAGCCGGCGTTATAGTTATCAATGAAGTTGTTATCCCAGAGTTCGCCGTGTGATATGAATGACACACTTGCAAAGGCGATTAAGCCAAGGAAGAGGATGAACGCTATTTTCCGATTACGTCTAGGGCGAGCGTATACGTTGAAGGTTTCGGCGAGCTCGGCGGGGTTGCCGACAGCTGCCGGACCACCTGAGTCTTCTATGTGGTCTGAAAGCTCCTGGAGATACCGGTTTTGTCTGGCGTCGGAAACGAGATCGCGGGTATCCAGTGTTTCTTTGGGCATAGAAATAAGTGCTATGTGTCACATACTATGTATCACATAGTATCTTTTTGGCTATGCTGTTATACACATACTCATCCTCCCAACTGTAATGCTACAGAAATACAGGACAATTTCAGGCCCCTTCCCCTATTAAAAGACATCAGGGTTTGATACCATTTCATCATTCTCTATGATGAAAACAGAGGCCAAGGAGCGCATCGCCAAGTTGCGTGACGCCATCAATAAATACCGGTACGAATACCATGTTTTGGATAGCCTCTCTATCTCAGAGGATGCTTTGGACGCCCTTAAGCATGAGCTGAAACTGTTAGAAGAAGAGCATCCAGATTTGATCACGGCAGACTCGCCAACCCAGCGTGTAGCCGGCAAGGCGCTTGATAAATTTTCCAAGATTGAACACGTGACTCCCATGTTGTCCATGGAGGACGTTTTTACTATGGCCGAGTTTGAAGAATGGGCCAAGAGAATTACAAAGCTCGAAGAGGGGAATGAACAGGAGATGTATTCCATGCTCAAAATCGACGGACTCGCCGTGTCACTTGTTTATGTCGACGGCCAGCTTCTTTCGGCTGCGACGCGAGGAGACGGAAAGATTGGTGAGGATGTCACGTTGAACGTGAAGACTATCGAGGCCGTGCCGTTGTCGATTAATGCTGCGGGGCGTATCGAAATCCGCGGCGAAATCTTCATGCCTAAAAAAGCTTTTGAGAAGATGAACGCTGAGAGAGTCAAGAAGGGTGAAGAGACGTTCGCCAATCCTCGTAATGTGAGCGCTGGGAGTATCCGGCAGCTTGATCCGCGAGTGACGGCAAGCAGGCCACTCGATTTTTTTGCTTGGCAGATACTCGACGGAAAAGTACGTACGCAAGACCAAGCAGTGGAAGAGCTACACGAGTTTGGTTTTAAAACTTCGCCGGGAGAGCTCACGAAGAAAGTCGGCGACGTCGAGAACTTTTATAGCAAGATGCAGAAGAGGCGTGAAAGCTTGGATTATTGGATTGATGGCGTGGTCGTTCGCGTTAATGACCTATCTATCTTCGAGAAATTGGGCGTAGTGGGTAAGACTCCGCGTGGGATTATTGCTTTTAAGTTTCCGCCAGAAGAAGCGACGACTGTTGTCGAGTCTGTCGACTGGTTTGTCGGCCGCACCGGCTCGCTTACCCCTGTCGCGAACGTGCGAGCGACATTCATCGCAGGAACAACGGTAACCCATGCCACGCTCCACAATGCTGACGAGATCGAGAGACTCGGCCTCAAGACGGGGGACACCGTTATTTTGACGAAAGCTGGCGACATCATCCCGAAGATTGTGAAAGTGCTAACGGAACTTCGTACAGGGAAAGAAGTATCCATTGAGATTCCTAAAAAGTGTCCTGTCTGCGGTTCGCCCATTGAGAGACGGGAAGGCGAGGTGGCTTATTACTGCACAAACAAGAATTGTTTCGCCATGGAAGAAGAGAATCTTGTTCATGCGGCAAAGGCGTTTGAGATTGACGGCCTCGGCTGGAAGATTATCGAGAAATTGCTCACGGCCGGTCTCATTAAAACTCCGCCGGATATTTTCCGTTTAACGGCTGACGACTTTTTGAACGTGGAAGGATTTGCTGAGTTGTCGAGCAAGAAACTGTTTGACCAGATTCAATCTAAGAAAGAAATTGACTTGGCTGATTTCATTGTCGCCCTCGGCATCAGACACGTTGGCGAGGAAACCGCGTTCTCGCTCGCAACGAGTTTCGGTTCAATCGACAAACTGGCTCAGGCCTCGAAAGAAGAATTAGAGAACGTGCCTGACATTGGGGGAGTTGTCGCTGAGTCTATTGCCGAGTTCTTTGGGAGCGATCGAGGGAGGCAGATGCTCGAAGATTACTGGGCCGTGGGCGTGACCGTTTCTAAGGCTAAGGCAATCAAGCGAGTACTCGAAGGCAAAACATTTGTGATCACCGGGACACTCGAAAAATTGGGCCGTGAAGAGGCTAAAGACACAGTCCGTATGTTAGGTGGGGGAGTTTCCGAATCCGTCAGCAAAAAGACTGATTACGTGGTAGTTGGTGAAAATCCAGGAAGCAAAGCCGCTAAAGCCCAGGAGCTTGGGGTAAAAATTTTGAGCGAAGCTGAGTTTTTACAGTTGGTGGGTAGGTAATCAGAGGTTGACGGTCGGCCATTTGTGTGATGAAATAGGCTGTTTTGAGGCTACCTATGTTGGTAGTTCTTGAGACGGATTTACGTTCAAGGGGGCGGTGATGAGCAGACGGAATACGCGTGAGATGGAGTCTGTGATGCGGCGGCAAGATGATGCACTCAGTCACATTCCCACGGGATCGTTGGATCTCGGGAACGCTACGTACCAGCGTCGGGGGATCATTGATACGGACGTTCAGCCGTATATCCCGGAGGGCTGGACGGTGACGGAACACCGGGCTACCGGTTTGCTGCAGTTCTTGTTCGGGAAGATTGAGTTGTACTACTCCCGGAGCCAGCTGCTCGGCAACGCGGTGCTTGGGAAGAAGCTCCGTGAAGAGCTGAAGGCCAAGAAGACCCTGAACGCCAGCGTGCTGGACTACCTACTGGCCCACCCGGAATGGATCCCGGAGTCTTGGAAGTTTGATGATGAAGGATCTTTCCAGTACATCTTCTTCTGGGGTACTGAGTACGCCTTCCCAGGCGGCGCCGTGTTCATTCGCTGCCTGTACTGGAACACGGAGACCGCCCGGTGGTGCAGCGATTACCGTGGACTGGAAAGCCAGTGGGGCTCTTCCAGTCCGCACGTAATTGACGCCAGTTGAGACTACCACCCAAGGAGTGAACATGTTCATCATTTGGGTGATTGTTGATGGGCCGAGCGTGGAGGATGCGGAGCTTGATCTTAGGCCTGCGCTTGGGACTCAGGACTTAGGGCCGCTCACGGTCACCTTGGCTCCCACCTTCTGGCTGTTCAAGAAGCCGTTTAGGTGGTTTAACCGCCAGGTCAAGATCTTTCCTGAGCGGGTCGAGATGCACATAGTGGGCAAGGAGAGGATGCGGTACTACGTGATTGCCGGTCTGCAAGACGGGCGACGGGTAGAATGCCTGTACATTCCGGCCCCTCCTGGCCAGGGAGATCGCGGTTACATCCAGGCAGAGAAGCCTGGCGAGCTGTCGATGTTCGAGCTTTTTAAGCCCAAGTCACCGTGACTACGCGTGATCCCCCGAGTTGCTCGCTAGCAGCTCGGGGGATTCGACTTTTTAAGCGGACTCATTTACTCTATACGCATTATGGATATTGATATTTCCCACGTGGCTAAGTTGGCCAGACTTAAGCTGACGGAGGCTGAACAGAAGAATTTGGCTGAGCAGTTGCCGGGCATAGTTGATTACATTGCCAAGCTTCAGGAGGTGAATACAAATGACATTGACGCGCGCGCATATCTGACGGACGCGACGAATGTTTTTCGTGAGGATGAAGTGACCTCGACTACGGCTGGACGAGACGCGGTGGTGGCTGGCTTTCCAAAGAAAGGGGGAGATGCGCTTGAGGTACCTGGAGTTTTTGAAAAGTAATTTATGGATGCTTTTAAAACGGTTAGAGAAATTCGCGACGCTATTCGTGATGGCCAGATGACGGCGGTTGAGGTTGTCGAATCCACGCTCGCTGATATCAAGAAGCGTGATGGAGAGATCCATGCGTTTTTGGAGACCTTTGATGAGGCGGCTTTAGCGCAGGCTAAGAAGATTGATGAGATGAAGAAGAATGGCGAGTCTTTGCCTTCACTTGCGGGTGTGCCGGTAGCCATTAAGGACAACATGCTTTACAGGGGTTATACAGCTAGCTGTGGCTCTAAAATTTTAGCTGAGTATAAGAGTGCGTATACCTGCACTGCGGTTCAGCGGTTGATCGACGCCGGCGCCGTCATTATTGGTCGCACCAACATGGACGAGTTTGCCATGGGATCTTCTACGGAAACCTCGGCCTTTGGAAACACGATGAACCCATGGGATAAGAAGAAAGTTCCTGGAGGTTCATCCGGAGGTTCGGCCGCTGCTGTAGCTGCGGGCTTTGTTCCAGCATCACTCGGCTCTGATACTGGTGGTTCAATTAGACAGCCAGCATCATTGACTGGAATTGTTGGTCTGAAGCCGACGTATGGCCGCGTTTCACGTTACGGTCTTGTGGCGCTTGCTTCCAGTCTCGACCAGATTGGCCCGTTTGCGCATACGGTTGAAGATGCCGCCATGATTCTTGAGGCTATAGAAGGTCGCGACCAGCATGATGCAACGAGTGTGGATCTGGCTGAGACAACTGTCGGTGAACTTCTTACACCTACTTTTGAAGGGCTGCGTGTGGGTGTGCCGAGTGAATATTTTATTGATGGCATGGATGCGGATATTGCTAAACTCACGCGTGAAGCAATTGAGGTCTTTAAGAAAGGGGGAGCTGAGATTGTAGAAATTTCTTTGCCACTGACGCCTTACGCTTTGCCCATGTATTACATCATTCAGCCGGCTGAAGCTTCGAGCAATTTGGCTCGGTTTGATGGTATGCGGTACGGCACTCGTGGGCTCGGAAACCTGGAGCAGAGCTACTTAAACGCTCGTGGTGATGGCTTTGGCGCTGAGGTTAAGCGTCGCATCATGCTTGGTACGTTTATTTTGTCGGCTGGCTACTTTGATGCGTTCTACAAGAAGGCATTAGCAGTTCGCACTGCGCTCAGAAAAGAATTTGATGAAGCGTTTAAGCAGGTGGACGTGATCATTGGCCCAACTTCGCCAACTGTTGCTTGGAACTTGGGCGAAAAGTTTAATGACCCACTGGCCATGTACTTGGCCGATATCTTTACTACTGCTGGTAACATTGCTGGTATTCCAGGTATTTCGGTTCCTTGCGGCTTTGCCCATGATCTCCCAGTTGGTCTCCAGCTCCAGGCTAAGCCTTTTGGCGAGGCTGTGCTTTTCCGCGCCGCCGCTGCCTATGAAGCGCAGACTGGTTGGAATAAATATTACCCACAGGCATGATCCCTTTCATTGAGTGGCACACCATCCAGTTAGGACCAATCACCCTTCAGGTGTGGGGACTATTTGTCGCTCTTGGATTTTTGCTCGGTGGTTACATGGCTACCCGGATGGCTAAGGCGAGGGGTGAAGATGCTCAAGTAATTTATGACCTGGTTCCGTGGTTGATTTTGGCCGGGCTGATTGGGGGTAGGCTAGGTGACGTTTTATTTTACCGGCCAGAATTTTATTTGCAGAATCCGCTGGAGATACTTTTCTTGTGGCACGGGGGAGCTAGTTTTTTTGGTGGACTAATCGCCTGTATAGCGGTAATTGTTTGGTATCTGCGAAAAAAGAAATTAGATTTTTATAAATACGCTGACATCATGGCTTTTGGTTTGCCTTTTGGTTACGCTTTAGCTCGAGTTGGTTGTTTCTTGATTCATGATCATCCCGGTACGGCGACCGATTTTGTTCTTGGCATGAAGTTTCCGGACGGGATAGTTAGGCATGATCTTGGGCTCTACCATGTAATTGACGGACTAATCTTGGGCTTAGTTTTCTTATGGCTCGCTAGGAAGCCTAGACTAGTTGGGACATACTTGGCCGTGTTTGCAGTTTGGTACGGCCTGACCAGATTTTTCTTAGATTTTTTACGAGCCGCTGACACTACTTATGGTGGATTTACACCGGCTCAGTATTTATCTGCGGGCATGATCATTTTTGGTCTTTGGTTGGGTAGACGAATTTTACTGAGACCAGTTATTCACGACGGTGGGACAACGTCGTTCGCGAACGACGTTGTGGATAACAAATAGTCCAGTTTTACTGCAGATAAAGTAAACTGGCGCGGTATGAATGAACAAATCCAGCCACAGCCAGTTAGTTCTCCGTCAGCTCCTCAGACACAGAATGGTTTCTTTGATGGGAACCCAAGAACCATGTTCGCGTTTGGTTTGGTGACTGGTTTGGCCTTGGCTTTGCTTTTAAATAATTTTACAGGCATTTCGCTCGCCTCCGGTGGCAGTGGTCGCACGCCTATTAAGGTAGCGGACACTCTGGTGCCAACTCCAGGAACGGCGCCAACCGCTGGACCTCTTGCTGAAGTGCAGGCGAATGAGCACATTAAGGGAGATTTGAAGAAAGCAAAGGTGCTCGTTGTCGAGTACTCAGACTTCCAGTGTCCTTTCTGTGCTTCACATCACCCATCTCTCCAGCAGATGGTGGATGATTACGGAACTGATGTAGCTTGGGTTTACCGCCACTTCCCGTTGACTAGCATCCATCCGCAGGCCGTGCCTTCAGCACTCGCCTCTGAATGTGCTTCTGAGCAGGGTAAATTCTGGGAGTACGCGGACGAGCTAGTAGCTAATCAGTCTAAACTGGGTGATGCCTACTACACTGAATTAGCCGCTGATTTGAACTTGAACGCTAAGAAGTTCAGTGATTGCTACACCTCAAAGAAGTATCAGTCCGTGGTAGACGGTGATGTTGATAGCGGTAGCGTAGCCGGCGTAAACGGTACGCCAGCCACGTTCATTAACGGTCAGCTAGTGTCTGGAGCTGTGCCTTACTCCACGCTCAAACAGATGATTGATGCTGAACTAGCTAAGTAATAGTGAATACATAAAAACGTCGAGCCATGAGCGCTCGACGTTTTTGTTTTAGCTGAATAGTTTTGCTAACCAGGATTTTTTTGTCGGCCCATCTGCTTTCTCAGACTGACTACTAATGACTGACGACTGACGATTCTCACTTTTCACCCACCCATCAATTCGCGCCATCTCCTTTTCTATGGTTGGTCCGTCATACTCGCCAGAATGGGCATGATTAGTGCCGTAGCTGGCTTTTTTTTGATCCAGGTGGAGGTTGAATGAAATATGTGACCCGGCTTGTTCTACGTATAAGTGAAAACGAGGGTAGAACTCAGGGGTTAGGCGAACTATGAAGCTTTCCTCGCCCGTCTGTGGGTCACGGAAAGGGGAGTAGCCAGCTTTTCTCAAGATGGTGAGGGTGTTGGTCACCTGGTCTATTGGGTAACTCTTTTTCATACTGGTGAAATATATCACCAGTGAGCATTGTAGACACGTCCGGAGGCTGTTACTATTCTTCCGTTCATTTTTTTCCATCTTTCTATGTCCAGCAATTTTAACAAGTACCTTAAGAATTTGAGTGTCATCTCGGTAGCCGTCTTGACGTTAGTTGGCGCTGGTTGCGCTGGGAGTGAGCCAGTAGCGGTGAACACTGTCACTCCGGACACCGCGGTGAATGAGCCGGTTATTACACCAGACACCACCACCTTGATGTATAAGGACGGTGTTTACTCTGCTGATGGTAAGTACGCTTCACCGGGTGGAGACGAGGTTATCGGCATCACTTTAACCTTGAAAGATGATCTGATCATGGACGCCACGGCCACCATGCACGTGACAAACCCGAAGACTGAATTTTTCCAGGAGCGTTTTTCAGGTAGCTTTAAGGAATTGATTGTCGGCAAGAAAATTTCTGAGGTTGAGCTGACCGTAGTTTCTGGCTCCTCTTTGACCCCAATTGGTTTTAAGGATGCCTTGGCCCAGATTGAGGCTCAGGCCAAGTCGTAGGGGTCGATCCATGCGTCGACCCATGCTATGGCCACGAAATTCGAATTCGACGCGATCGGGACCCATTGGACCATTGATCTCTTTGATGCGCTCCTTCCCCCTTCTAGGGGGATAGAGGGGGTTCAGAATCTGAGTGGGTCGGAGGGGGTGGCTCACTTACAGGCGCTTATCCAAGCGCGTATTGCCGAGTTCGATCAAACCTATTCGCGTTTTCGTGAAGATTCACTGGTCTCGCAGATAGCAAAAAAAGCAGGGGTGTACGCGTTCCCACCGGACGCGGCACCTCTGTTTGCTCTGTATGAGCAGGTGTATCACTTAACTAACGGACACGTTACGCCACTTATTGGCCAAGTGCTGGTTGACGCTGGGTATGACGCCAAGTATTCGTTAGTCGAGGGTACCCTGCAGACTCCGCCTGCTTGGGAAGACGTTATGAAGTTTGATCCTACGAATAATCATTTAGAGGTCATGCGCTCAGGTGTGCTCCTTGATTTTGGCGCAGCCGGGAAGGGCTATCTCATAGACATCATTGGCGAGCTTATTGAGCGCGAGGGATTTTCTGCCTACATGATTAATGCCGGTGGAGATATTCGCCACCGTGGCCCAGAAGCCATAAAGGTCGGGCTCGAACACCCTGACCGGTTAGATATGGTGATAGGTACGGCGCGCATCCAAAATCAAAGTATTTGCGGTTCAGCTGGTAACCGCCGGACATGGGGGAGGTTCCATCACGTGATTGACCCGTTCAAACTAGAAAGTCCCCGTCATATTATTGCTGCCTGGACACTGGCCAGCTCAACCATGCTGGCTGACGCCATGACCACAGCTTTAATGTTCACTGACGCTGACGTTTTACGACGCGAGTATCCGATGGATTGTCTGGTGATGTACGCCGATTATTCTTTTCAGCATTCGGCCGGGTTTGTGTCTGAGCTGTATACGGGATAAACAAAAACACCCACCAAAAGATGAGTGTTTTTGTGGTCGGGCTGGCGGGACTCGAACCCACGGCCTCTTCGTCCCGAACGAAGCGCGCTACCAACTGCGCTACAGCCCGTGGGCGGGGGTAATTTATAAAAGTAACTGGCGGAAGAGGCGAGATTCGAACTCGCGGTGAGTTTCCCCACACACGCTTTCCAAGCGTGCGCACTAGGCCACTATGCGACTCTTCCGTATTGGGTTTAGTGGTCGGGCTGGCGGGGGTCGAACCCACGACCTCTTGCACCCCATGCAAGCGCGCTACCACTGCGCTACAGCCCGTCTGTAGAACGGCCATAGAGTACCGTATCTCAATTGAGCGCGCAAGCAGGCTGGCTCTGGGATTTTCTTGTATACTAGCCTTAAGTTATTGATTAATCGTTTTATGCGAAGAGTAAACTCTGAACGGATGGGTTGGCGGCCGGACGCGGCTGATGGAGCTCCTAGGCCTAAGAGCATGGCGGATATGTCAGAGCCCGAAGTAACACCGATAGCGGCTAATGGCAGGTGGCAAGAAGTCGATCGTTCACGAAAGAAGGGAGAGAAGGTTAAGGAGGCAGTGAAGGTTGTGAAGGCTGAGGAGGTGGATGATTCTCCGGAAACTGTAGCTGAGCGCGAGCCTGATGATACTTATGATCAGTGGGTAGACTATCTTACCAAACCAAAGATTGATGAGGCGACTGGGTTGGAAATTCCAGCCGAGATGTCTGAGCTTGGTCGGTTAAACATAGACGCTCAAGTCCTTTTTGATAAATATCCTGGTCTCACGAAGGAAGCTTTAGATGAGATTTCTAGTCGAGCCAGGTCAAGAAACGCGCCAGTTAGACGCAGTAGAGACGAGCAGGATGATTATAGAATGGCCGCTTAACCAATTTGTAAGTAGCAGTGGCTAGAAAGCAATTTATTATGCATCACGCTAAGCACGCAGAACACCATCAGCACAGGCCAGCGCATGAGTCGGAAATGCCGGCTGGAGATAGGGATACGTATCAGCAATGGCATGATTTGTTAGTGGCTGAGAAAATAATTAATGAAGACGGTTTGGTTGATTTGGAGAAGCTGGAAGAGCGCTACCCCGATGCTTTGAGCAAGAGTCAGATAGTTTGGATTGAGGCCATGCATAGGGGCGAGATTGAGGAAGAAACCACGGAAGAAACGGAGCCAGAGCCTGAAGAATTAGAAACGATTGAGGACGCACAAAAGTATAAGGTGGGTGATTCATTTGATATCTTAGTTGACGAGGATGGCGAGCCTGAGACGGTGACGGTGGTTGGGCTTGGGTCTGATGGAATTCGTTTGTCTTCGTCGGTTAATAAGGACACTGAGTATTTGGTTGATCCAGATGAACTAGGCGAAATGATTGTTGAGTAATTTATGAACCCAGAATTTGCGCATTCTCCGGCCAGAGCTGAGAATAAAAGCACGGACAAGACTAGCTTGGAAGCTCGGCGAGCAGCCTTGAGCGCTGAATTAAAAGAACTTCAGACATTTGGTGATGCTGGGGAAATAGCTAGAACAGAGCAGGAAATTAGAGAGATAGGCTATCAGCTATCGGGCATCCCAGAATCCAAGTGGGCTGCTCATACTGAGGCCGCTGAGGAACAGGCCAGGAAAGCCATCAGAAACAGAGCTGATTTTATTTCTTCAGATAGCAAGCACGGTAAGCGTGCTGACGGAAAAACACGCTCTGAACTAATTAAAGAGGCTATTGCTAGCGTGGAACATAGGGAGCGAATAGAACAACCGTTTGACGTGGACGATGTCCTTGGGAATGTGGAGGACGCAGCTGCGGCAGGAGAGCCAATTGGGTCAATGGCCTCTAGTGAGTTTGCATCTTTGTCGCGGGCTGAGCGAGAGCAACAGGTGGAGGTCTTGAAGCAGGCTGTTGATCAGGCCTATGCCAAGACCAACACGGCTCAGGTGGCTAAGAGGTGGAGCGTCAAGCATCGTACCTTGAAGACAGCTAGGGTCGATGCTGACGGCAAGAATGATACGTTTATGGCCCGGGCGTATGACACCTTGGTACGATTATGGCCGGGCGCGTAGCGCCTTGACACGTTGGTTTAGCAGTCTATAATTGAGAGTGCCAGGCCTATTGGATAGGCTGTCGTCACTCTCTTTTATGTTAAATGAACGACAAGCGCAGGTTTTGCGCTATATCATTGATGAATACGTCAGGACGGCGGAACCGGTCAGCTCTAAGGGGCTGTGTGACCGCTACGCGCTTGATTGTTCGTCAGCTACCGTGAGAAACGATATGGCGGTCTTGGAAGCGGAGGGGCTCATTACACAGCCTCACACCTCAGCCGGCCGCGTGCCCACAGAGCTTGGATACCGCTACTACATTGCCAATACTATTCCGTCAGATCAGCCAAGAACGGTGAACATCAGTATCACTGTTAAAGCGGCTGGTAGAGCGCCAGATTTTGAAGAACGGCTGAAGGGTCTGGGCGAGGCCTTGGCCGATGCCTCAGGGGACGCCGTCATGTTGGCCACTACTAAACCGTGGGGTACCACCGTGGGTCTCTCAAACTTGTTACGTAAACCAGATTTCAGAACAGAGGAGTCCATTCTCAAATTGGCGGAGTCACTTGATCAGTTTGACGGGGCACTCCGCACGCTCCTGCACAAGACAGATGACGACGTGCAGGTGATTCTGGGCGAGGACAATCCGTTTGGTTCGGACCTGGGAAGTGTCGTCGTTAGGCACCGCATGCCAGACGGCGAGCGGGGCATTATGGGCATAGTTGGCCCGATGCGTATGGATTACGGCCGGAACATCGCCCTTTTGAATAAAGCGAAGAAAATGATTGAACAACCATTATTGGTATGACCGAAGAACCGAAAAAATCCGATGTAGGGGTCGACCTAGGCGTCGACCCTCTCACACCGCCGAACGAATTGGAACAAAAATGCGCCGAATATTTGTCAGGATGGAAGAGGGCGCTCGCAGATTACGAAAACCTCCAGAAGCAAAACGCCCAAACTCGAGAAGAAGACCGCCGCCGTGTGCGTATGGGAATGGCGGACGACTTGCTCCCCGTTATCGACAACTTCGGTTACGTGACAAAACATGTACCGGACGTTTCCGAATGTAGCGACGAGTTTAAGAAAAAGTTTGCTACTTGGTTCACCGGCATTCAGCACATTGACCGACAATTCACCGAAGCTTTGAAGGGCCTAGGTGTTGAAGCCATTGAATCCGTCGGCAAGCCGTTTGATCCAAAGCTCCACGAAGCAGGTGGGTCGAAGAAGGACGAGTCGAAACCGGACGGTGAAGTGCTTGAAGAAATTATTAAAGGTTGGAAGTTTGGAGAGGTAGTGCTGAGACCGGCGAAGGTGATTGTGAACGATACCTCCCTTTAGTCCCTCCTTAGAA
>CAYGEQ010000021.1:0-3246 GCA_964348985.1 uncultured Gammaproteobacteria bacterium
CAACCAGTGCCTCGGCCAGTGATCACTAAACGGACTGGAATGCCTGACTTCACCGTAAAGTGACTGCTTGGCGAGTAGGCAGGGCTAGCGGCAATAGTCATTCTGATCACTTGTTCGCCATTTTCAAACCTAACATGCGGGTCTACGCCATTTGTCTGTCTGAAAGCAGAAGCTAGAGCAATCTGGGGCGAGTAACCGGCCAGCGTTAAACCATTGTTCAGGTTAACTAGGCCGAGAAGCATAACCACTACCCCAGCAAAATGAAAAAATAAATGTTTCAAATTGCCTTTCGCCTTAGAGACCGCCAAACCTAAAACAAATAGAGCTGGCACGGTTCCAAGTGCAAAACCACCCAAAATCAAAGCACTAGAAACAACGCTGCCGGTGGTTAAAGCGTACAGTTGGAGTGATTGAGTAAAGCCACAAGGAATAAAAAACGTCGCTGCCCCCAGAAAAAACGGTGATGACGGCAATTTGTATTTAGGCGAAAACGAACCTGACCACTCAAATCTCGCCGGAATAATTTGTAACAAATTCAGCCCCGAGTAAAGCATGTAAACGGACGCTAAAATGATGAGCCCACTGGTCACCATGGGTGAAAGCACAAAAACCTGGCCCAAAGCTCCAATAATTCCGCCTAAAGCCGTGTAAGACAAAACTCGCCCAAGCGCGAAGGCTGCTGTTCGACGAGTAGTTAATTCTTTAGCGGAAGACAAAAGGAGACCGCCAGCCACAGAAATACAAGCTGACGTACCCGCAAATAAACCAATAGCTATAGCAGCTATAACCGAAATATTCCCGGCGACATCCGGCGTCCCAACGTATAACCCAAGCTTGCCCAGCAAGACTGATAACAGGTAGGCCGTGGCTATCAGCGCGACCAATTCATAAACAGAAGGCCGTGGAGCTCTGACCTCGCACTGCATACATACTCCTTCTTTCATATTGCTAGATGATACATCTTTCCCTGGGTAATTTCATAGGGTATGATGCAGACAATTGTATGGATAACACAGCGCTATTTCCGTCAGCCGAAGGACAACTGGCAGTTGATGTCATTGAAACCCCTAGCCAGGTCATTATTCGGTCAGCTATTGCAGGAGTTGAGGAAAAGGATTTAGATGTGTCCGTGAACGATGACATGGTAACTATTAGGGGCGAGCGCCAGCATGAAATAATTGATGATAGCGCCACCACTCACTACGAAGAATGCTTCTGGGGTGTTTTCTCTCGCTCCATCATCCTCCCTACCCGCGTAAAGTCAGACGAAGCTGACGCGGTACTCAAAAACGGTATCCTCACCATCACTATCCCTAAGGCTCAAAAGAAAAGCCGCCTCCAAGTCCGCACCTAGCCTATGACCGAAACAACTGAAAAAAAGCGCCAGTTAACTGAGGCGCACAAAAAAGCACTAGGTGTTACTTTTTTTAGCCTAACCATGCTAGGGGTAGTCATACTCCTATTGATCTCGGCTAATATTGCCCTCCGCACCACGTTTACTGATCGCATGTACCCAAATGTCTCAGTGGCTGGCCTTAATCTTGGTGGACTGAGCCGTGAAGAAGCCACTAAGAAACTCCAAGACGCTTTTAATCACATGATTGAAGGCGGCTTGATGATCGAGCTGTATAACGAAACAAAAACCATTGATCTGTCCCCCGCCGGCGCCACTGATCCTGATTTGGTCTATCCCCTCTTAGATGCCGACATTAATGCCCTGATCGAGGACGGCTATAACGCTGGCCGGACCGGAGACACCGTGGTCGCGTATTTTGGCCCCCTTTGGTACAGCACTCTTGGGGAACGAGCCGTTAGCCCCACCATAACCGTAGCTGAAACTAAGCTGGCTGACGCTATTAGAAGCGCCTTCCCAGACGCCGAATCATCGGGTGCGCCAACAGATTTTATGATTGCGGGTGAGGCAGCGCCTTTTTCTATCACCGTTTCTAACGCCATCTCCGGGGCTACTTTAGATCTAACCTCCGCCTTCTCAAAAATAGAGCATGACGCACGTGATTTTTCTCTTACTCCAGTTGACCTGGCTCTAACTGAACGCACCGCTATTATCTCTCAATCCGAAGCCGAGACGCTTATCCCTAAAGTAGAAGAGGCCTTAGCTGGCGCGCCCTACTCATTAACCTTTACCAATGAGTACAAGGAACGTTTCAACTTCACCGTCTCCTTGGAAGATCTGAAAACATGGCTACTGCCCACTAAAACTGAGGATGGTCGGCCTGCGCTGACAGTTGATACCGTAGCCATGAAGCCGCTCTTTGATGACATTCACGCCAAGCTAGACATCAGCGCCCAAGATGCCATTTTTGAGACTGAAGGCAATCGTGTCACTAAATTCGAGCCCAGCCGCGAAGGATTAATGGTGGATGACGACGCCCTGATCAGCTCGCTAACCGCAGCCTTCGCTAATAACCTCAAAGAAGTGGCGCTATCAGTCACCGTCACCGAACCAGAAATTACTACCTCCGAGTCCAACACCTTCGGAATCCAGGAACTGTTTGGCACCGGCGTCTCTAAGTACGGTGGCAGTCCGTCTAATCGCCGCGCCAATATTAAAAACGGCGCTGACAAACTAAACGGTCTCCTGATTGCTCCGGGCGAAACCCTGTCGCTCATTGAAAAACTCGGCCCGTTCACTACCGCGGCTGGGTATCTGCCGGAACTGGTGATTAAGGGGGACGAAATAAAACCAGAAATTGGTGGCGGCCTATGCCAAATTGGCACCACTACTTTCCGCGCTGCCATGAACTCTGGTCTGGAAATTGCCGAACGCCGCAACCACTCGCTAGTAGTTAGCTACTACAATGACTTATCAAACGGCAAGCCTGGTACAGACGCTACTATTTATGACCCAGCGCCGGACTTGAAGATCAAAAATGATACCGGTGCGCACATCATGCTGCAAACAGTAAATGATACGGCTACCAGCACCTTATACTTCTCATTCTGGGGCACGTCTGACGGCCGCGAAGGTTCGTTCACCCCACCGGTGGTATTAAACTGGGTCGGCGCTGGCGAGAAGATCACCAAAGAAACTACTACACTGGCGCCTGGCGTTATCAAATGCCAAGCGGCTCATCCCGGGGCCACCACTACCTTCACTTACAACATAAAATGGGCTGACGGTACTATCACTAGCCGAGAGTTCCCCTCCACATACCGGCCACTACCCACCATCTGTTTAGTGGGTGTTGACCCAAACGCCGCTCCCGCGCCGGAAACCGCGGGCGT
>CAYGEQ010000021.1:3346-12324 GCA_964348985.1 uncultured Gammaproteobacteria bacterium
TCTGTTTAGTGGGTGTTGACCCAAACGCCGCTCCCGCGCCGGAAACCGCGGGCGTCACTGATACGCTCGCTCCGGCCGAGCCAATCCCGGTTGAATAAAATAAAAAAGAGCCGTCATCCACGGTTCTTTTTTATTCCTCAGCTTCCTCCTCCATTCTGATAACGAAGGGACTGCGGTCAAGAAGATACATATGCAGTTATCAAGCCAGACGGATCCAGTTGAAACGGCGGAATGCATCCCCATGCTTGTCGTGACCGCAGTTCCTTCGCTACCAACAAGTGGTAACGAGGAATACTAGACGATTACCTCCAGATTGTCAAGTATTTGCCTAACCTTCGCCCTTCTTAATGACCTTGTCTATCAAGCCGTATTTCTGGGCCTCTTTGGCCGTCATAAAATTGTCACGTTCTGTATCACTAGTAACCTTTGTAAGCGTCTGGCCGGTGTGTGTTGCCAGAATCTGGTTCAAGCTCTCTTTAAGTGCCAAAATGCGCTCTGCGTGGATTTTAATGTCCGTAGCCTGACCCTCTACCCCACCCAGCACCTGGTGAATCATGACCTCTGAATTTGGTAGGGCAAAGCGCTTGCCTTTAGCTCCTCCGGCCAAGAGAACGGCGCCCATAGAGGCAGCCATACCCACACAAATAGTGCTGACGTCCGGCTTAATGTGCTGCATGGTGTCATAAATGGCCAAGCCAGCTGTAACGGAACCACCCGGGGAGTTGATATAGAGTTTAATGTCTTTATCCTTGTCTTGGTTTTCTAAGAACAAAAGCTGGGCGATGATGGCATTAGCTACCCCATCGTCAATAGCACTACCCAGAAAAACGATTCTATCTTTCAACAGGCGAGAATAGATGTCATAAGCGCGTTCGCCATAAGACGTTTTTTCAATCACCGTTGGGATCATGTAATTGTTTTTGGGCTCCGTCATATGCACCTATTTTAGCAGACGACGTGTGAGAGTGCAAATATCTGTGAATAGGTCTGGCTGGTGGCTAATTATCACAAAAGTCGTACCGGTTGCCTGTAATTTCTTAATGCTTAAAAGTAACTTCTCTTTAGCCTCCGCGTCCATGCCAGCATCTAATTCATCTAAAATTGCAATTTTTGGTCGAGCCATCAATAGCGACAAAAGCTCTATTCTCTTCTTCTCACCGCCAGAAAAAGCCACGTGCAGTTCTTTTTTGGCAAAGTCGAGCGTGAGTCCCAAGTCTTCAAGGGCTGAGCGAAGCCTGGTATAAAAATCGGATAGCGAAAAGGCAGCTGGATCAGTTGCTTCGGCACTCGCGCGCAAAACGTCGACCGCAGACACGCCAGGAATAGCAGGAAGTTCTTGATGAGCTAGAAATATTCCTCGACGCGCGCGTTCGAAGGTTGGAACCTGGGAAAGATCCTGTCCGTCTAGCATGAGGGAACCACTTTCGACGGTACAATCCGCAAAACCCATAAGCGCCCCGGCAAGCGTAGATTTCCCCGCCCCGTTACCGCCCGTTAAAAGCAAAACCTCGCCCGTATTTAAAGAAAACGAAACATCAGAGAGAACAATTTTCTCTCCGCGCTTCACGGTTAGATTTTTTACGTCAAGAATCGGGTTCATATCAGGATGATCGCTTCTCTCCTCCTTTCCAAGGAGGAGTCGGAGGAGGTTTAGGTCAGTGCGTCACGCAGAGTAAGTAGAGCCAGCATCATACAGTTAGTACGCATTGGCCCCACGTCACAGGCAAGCCATTCGACCATGTTTTCCTTGTTCATGGCAAGAACCAAGTCAACGCTCGCACCTTCAACATGTTCAGCTAAAACTGTGGCCGAAGCGAGACAAATCACACACCCCGTGCCTTCGAACCGCACCCGTTCAATGTACTCCTTCCCCCTCCCAGGGGGACCAGAGGGGGTCTCAGAGAAGGTGGCGATCCGCACCGAGCACGTCAAAGCATCGCCACACGACGGGTTCTCCCGATGTGCAGTAGCCGACGGATTCTCAAGCACCCCTCGAAAGCGCATGTCCTTGGCCCAATAAAGAATATCTTCAGCGTAGAGATTGGACATACTTCAACGCTTCAAAGAATTTATCTATGTCCTCAAGTGTCGTCGGCAAACCAATGCTCACGCGCACGACTCCAGCCTGGTCGAGCTGACGCGAAATATGCGGCGCACAGTGATGACCCGCTCGCACCGCTACTCCATGGTCGGCGAGAATCTGCGCGACATCGTGGGGATGTACTCCAGGGACTGAGAACGAGTAAATACTCGATGCAACATTCGGAAAATGAGCATCCACCCCGACGCCAGGAGGGGTAGCATGGCGGTCGAGGATCTTTTGCATAATCGCTCTCTCGTGCGCTTGAACCGCCGAGAATCCAATTTTCGATATCTCCTCGCACGCCTTTGCGAATCCTACCGCGCCCGTAACGTTTGGCGTGCCAGCTTCAAGCATGGCAATGCCAGGCTCAACCATTCCCCCACCGACGATCAAGGGAATGATGCCCGATGTACGGGCCGATCCATGTATCGGCCCTCCAACCGCCACCGCCCCAATCCCCATCGGCCCGTACATTTTATGCGCCGAAAAGGCGTACGCGTCAGCACCCAGTTCAGTTATGTTCACCGGCATATGTGCCACCGCCTGCGCGCCGTCGACGATGACCTTGGCACCGACGGCGCGCGCACGCTCGGCAATCTCGGCCACGGGCAAAACCTCGCCAGTCACGTTCGAAACGTGCGGAAGAACAATCACCTTCGTACGACTGGTGTACGGGCCGATCCATGTATCGGCCCCCTTTTCGACCAACGCGAACCCGCGAGCTTCCGCCGCTCTCTTCAACGGCAAATACGCCGAATTGTGATCGTAAACCGTGTGAATCACCTCGTCGCCGGGGCCAAGATCCTTCGTAAACGACTCGATCGCGAGGTTCAAGCCCTCGGTCGCACTCTTCGTGAACACGAGGCTGGAAGGGTCAGCGCCTACAAACCCGGCGACCGTCACGCGCGAGCGTTCAAGTTCGTCAGACGCTCGCGCTGCATAAGCGTGCAGACCCCGCCGGGGGTTTCCGCGTCCGCCCATCTCGTAATCCCGCATGGCATCGAGCACGCTCAAAAACACCGGCGCAGTGGCGGCGTAATCCAGGTATGTACCGTGGTTAAACGGCGGAAATAAATGTCGGAAGTCGCTCATATAACAAGGAAGCCATGAACAAGGAGATCGCTCGCTGTTTTTTCATCAAGACCTCTACCAGTCAGATATTCTAAACTCGAGGGCGTAGGAGAAGATGAGCTTGCTGCATGACCGCACATCACGTCGTCAATTCTTACTTCGAGCTCAGGAATTGAAGACCCCTTAGCGTGCTCACCAAGAAGCAGGTAATCAATCCTAGCAAACGCATTTGTGCCTCTGGCCGAGTGCTCCAGCGTCACGCGCGAACGAGATTCAGATACGGCCGAATCCCTGAGTACAATTTTTGTTCGAATGTCCACTTGCGACCCTTCACCAGTTACTCGGACATCATCTCCCGCTAACACTCGCCCCGTTCCCTCCATAATGCCAGAGCACTTGAGGGACACCCTCGCCCCTTTCCCGAGTACGTTCAGTGTTCGACTAAGCAAAATCTCTCCCCCGCCCCGCACAAAAACCGCCACCTCAAGCTCGGCATTTTCAAAAACGTCCGCGGCAAAAATTAATTCTTTTTTCTCCCCCGGCAGAGCTTCAACCCCAAAACTCAAAAACTTTTTCTCCCCCGCCAAAATCAACTGTACGGGCAAGGCGTCGCCCTGCCCCTTCACCGGCAGGCGAAGCGCAACTTCGGAAATTGGTGCGAATGCATTTTTCATATCGATTACGGCCGTGGGCCCGGCGTACGGGCAAGGCGCCGCATTGCCCCTACCCCACGGACCGCATTTCCAATTCAATCAACTTCTTAAACTCAACCGCATACTCTAACGGCAACTCTCTAGTAATTGGATCTAGGAACCCCCCGACTAAGAGGTGCGTCGCTCGTTCTTGGTCGAGCCCTCTCGAAGCCAAATAGTTCATCTCTTTCTCCCCTATTTTCCCCACAGACGCCTCATGGGAAACCGTCGAGCGCGCTGTTTCGACCCGCATGACCGGAATGGTCTTAGAAATTGAATCGCCATCGAGCATTAACGCATCGCACTGCACCTTTACGGCACTATCAACCGCGCCTGCCGTAACCTTCACAGAGCCTCTATAGGTAGATATCCCGCCTCCGGCCGAAATACTCTTGGCTCGCACCGTAGCGGACGTTTTAGGGGCTACCAGGGCCACTTTATGGCCCGTATCCTGCTCCTGACCAGGCCCCGCGAACGCAACACCGAGATAATCGCTCTTAGCGCGCTCTCCTCGCAAAATCGACATCGGATAAAGCATGGTCGTCCCGCTGCCCATATTGCCGTTCAGCCATTCGATCGTTCCTCCCTCATCCACAATCGCCCGCTTCGTATTAAGGTTATAAGTATTCTTGCTCCAGTTCTCTATGCTGGAGTATCTGATGCGCGCGTTCTTCTTGACGATTAACTCGACGCAACCCGCATGAAGTGCCGCCTGGTCATACTTCGGCGCACTACAGCCTTCGAT
This sequence comes from uncultured Gammaproteobacteria bacterium, assembly GCA_964348985.1. Taxonomy (GTDB): domain Bacteria; phylum Patescibacteriota; class Patescibacteriia; order UBA9934; family UBA9934; genus JAGORL01. Next base: position 7,938 of record CAYGEQ010000021.1, read on the forward strand.
GTAATGGATGTCGCTCCCCTCGTCCGCAATAATGAGCGTGTGCTCGAACTGCCCTCCCCGCTCAGCGTTCATGCGGAAGTACGCCTGAAGCGGGATTTCAACCTTCACACCCTTCGGCACATAAATAAAAGTCCCTCCGCTCCACACAGACGCGTGCAACATGGCGAACTTGTGGTCGAATATTGGCACACACTGCGTCATGAAGTACTCGCGGACCAGCTCAGGATGCTCCCGCACCGCCACATCCATGTTTTCAAAAATAACCCCCTTCGCCGAGAGGTCAGCTCGTAAATTGTGATACACCATCTCAGAATCATACTGCGCGCCTACGCCACCGAGGGACTTCTGCTCGGCTTCGGGGATTCCAAGATCGACAAAAGTCTGTCTGATCTCCGCCGGCACGTCCTCCCACTTCTTAGACTCAGTGGTCGATGGAACAAAATAGGTAATCTGGTTCAGGTCGAGTCCTGCCAAGCTAGGCCCCCAGTTCGGCATGGGCGTTTTCTCAAAAAAAGAAAAAGCCGACAGACGCTTCTGTAGCATCCACTCCGGCTCCCCTTTCTTCAAAGAAATCTCCCGAATTGTGCCTTCCGACAGGGCCATAAGTTCCTACACCCTATCAGCCTTTTATACCCCTCGTCGAGCTATTCAGAAAGCATGGCCACGGTCACCATATTGGACTCCCGATTGGCGTCCCGTCGCCAGGAAGCGTAGGTTTGGTCGTGGAATGTACAGTCGCCGGACATGACTATCTGCTTCTCGTCTATTCCAAGACTTACGGCCTGCGCCACAAGTGCTGCATGCATGTCGACAAACAGCTTTCCGTCACGCGCAATGACGCTTTCGACGTCGATTTCGGTAAACCTGTCAGCCACGTCTTCCTGTACTTCAAAATGACAGGGACCTATCCCTGGACCAAAGTAGAATCCCAGTTCGTCCCGCGAGAACTGGTCTCGAATGAAACCAATCGCCTTCGGCAAAATTCCCGCCACCACACCGCGCCATCCAGCATGCAAAACGCACACAAAGCTTCCCGCATCGTCGGAAATTACAATTGGTACACAGTCCTGATGCCTCACCATAATGGGAAGATTAGGCGCTGTGGTAATGAGTCCGTCGCAATCATCAATCATCCGCCCAGCATCTCCAGCTGTAGCGACAAATATATTGACCCCGTGCTCATTGTTTGTCATCACCCCAGGCAAAGTACCCCCTCCAAAGTGCTTAGCGACAAACTTTGCCCTATTCGACTGGCCATCTGCAGATAAAGCTGCATTTCTACCCATCGGGCCGTCCTCTAGTTTTGACGTAGCCATTAACATCTTCATAGCTGTTTGAATGATTTTCGATGAAACGGGGTAAGGCCGTGTTCGCGGATAGCCGCCTTATGTGCCGGCGTCCCGTATCCCGCGTTCTCATCCCAACCGTATGCCGGAAAGCGTCTATGCAGCCTCATCATCAGATTATCACGATACACCTTGGCAATGATCGACGCGGCTGCAATCGAAAAGACCTTACCGTCTCCCCCAATCACCGTCTCTTGATCAAATCTGGCATACGGGATCCTCTGATTACCGTCTACAAACACAAATGGTCGTGCGTCCTCGGGCGCGCCTTCGAGTGCTTGTGCAACCGCCTTCCTCATGGCCAGCAAACTCGCCTGGAGAATGTTTCGTTCATCGATAATCTCAACTCGAACAACACCAATACCAATCCCGCTCGCCACCTCCCGAATCGCCCTATCAGACTCGGCCTTCTGAGCGTCCGTCAGCGTCTTGCTATCCGCAATCCGCACGCGTCGACCAAGTTCCTCGACCACCTCAGGCTTCGACCAATCAAAAAACACCGCCCCGGCCACCACTGGCCCCGCCAAGCAACCTCGACCAACCTCGTCACAACCGGCAAGCAGGCTTCTCCCCTTGGAAAGGTGCATCCGTTCGTATGAATCAGTTGGCAAAATGACTTCCATGCGAAATTTCTTTTATGATCTGATCGACGTCAATCTTGGTAAAGTCCGTGGTATCGACCTCAATCAATTTCCCATCTATATCTAAGGGCTCACTGCGGCCCTGCAATAATGATGAGCTGAATTCGTCTAGGTTGCCTGAATCCACGTGCCCAGGATGACGGTCACCTGACTCGGCCCTAGCAGCGAAGCGTTCGAGCAATACCTCGCCATTGGCCCAACAAAGAACCTGTATGAATTCTGGCGCGTATTTCTCCTTAATAGCAGAAAAGGTCGCGTTATCAAAAGCTGGTTTAAAGTTACTCTCAATAATGAATGACGAGCCAGACCTCATCAGCTGATCAGCGACTTCATAGAGGATGGCATAAGCTGCCCGTCCAGTTTTCTTAGAGAATTCCCTGTCCTCAACGCCCAAATGGTCAAATATTAGCTCCTTTATCACGTCTTTAGACAAAAAAGGTACCTTGAAGTGAGTCGCCAACTGGATTCCGAGGGTGGTTTTACCGGTGGCCGGCAGGCCAGTGATCACAATAACCGTTGATTTCATATACGCTTATAGTCCTTCACAAACTTATATATATCAAGTACACTCTCCCCGGTTTCTTCTGTCGGACCGTAGCGCAGTTGGTAGCGCGCCTGGTTTGGGACCAGGAGGCCGTGGGTTCGAGCCCCGCCGGTCCGACCAAAAACACCGTCACTGCTGTGATGGTGTTTTTGATTTAACCCTCTTTAGTAGGCCTCTACGAACAAGGAAAGATCTGAGTTATCAGCTAAACCTTCGGTGGAGTTCAGCGCTGCTACCTCATAACTACCAGCGAACTGTGTGTCTAGCCTCAGGGCTGTCACTTCTCCTGCGTTTAGTGGCCGAGCTCCATCTTTAGTCACGATGTAATGATTATCGTGGTCAAGGAAGTAGTAACCGACTGGTGGCTGTGAGGAGGAAATAATCGGCGCCCCTACTGTATAGTTTTTCCAAAAAACCTCATCTACATCCACAATCTGTTTGTTCCAATCACTCCCGTAAAGTTCAGTGGCCACCGTTTCGCTGGTCACCCAGCGGAGTACGCCGCCAGGTTCAACCGCGTAAGTCTTAGGATCATGAGGTACCTTTACCATGTAGGTCCCGGGACGAACGGTCATATTGCGCCCAATTGAATACTGAGCCAACTCCTCATAAGTAGGCTGGTTAAGTATCAGCCCAAAAAGTTGGTCGACCGAGTAACTCCAAGACGCTAGCGTGACTCCGTTAGGAAAAGTGTGACGCTGGCCGTCTCGACCAATAAAATAAACAGTGGAACTATCTGGTGATTTCAGAAGATCACCAACTTTCCCACAATCATCCGCGGAACAATACGGGATAGCTTCTTCCGGGTTTTGGGTAGGCATCTCCTCTAGCTCAGAGGGAGTACTCACTTGAGTCGCTCTAAGCGAATCTACACTCCATTGCTCTGGCTTAGTTGACTCAACCTTAACGTATCTATAACCCACCGTTCCTGAATATGGCACCGTCCAATTCTTCTGCCCAGCTGAAAATGGGGCTGGCCAGTAAACCGACAGCATAGTCCACTCCGCGTCATAAAGAGTAACCCGACCCGTGGCACCAAGATTAAAAATCTTCATGGTGATAACCAAATCGCCAAAACCTTCCTCCTCTTCACCCATATCCACTATAAAATATGCACCTTGGTCTCTAAAATCCGCATACATGTCGTCCGGCACACCAATCGCCCGCTCAGCCGTTAAAATGTTTGAACTGGACTGGTCATAAATTGAGTCACCATAGACATCCGTCAAAACCTCAGCTGAGACTAGCGAAGGAATGAAAATAGAGCCCAGAACTAACGCAGATAAAAGACGTTTCATAGTGAAATATGGGTTTCTTCGTGCTATCATACATCCATAATCATTTAATTGCCTATGTTAAAAATCAACAAGGTTTTAGCCAGTGCATTGTGCGCTATCGCGCTCCTAGGCGCAGGCTGTGCCGGTGGAAAGATTGATCAATCATCACCTGAAGCTGCAGCTAGCACCTTCATGTCCGCCATTCAGAATCAAGACAAAACCACCGCTAAAGCTTTAGCAGCGCCAGGCAGCAGCGTGGCGAATGACTTTGAAGACGGCTGGGAAGATGTTCAGCGCACTCCCCTTAAATCATTCACGGTTAAGGGTGCAGAGGGAGACGTAGTAACCGTAGAGATGGTGCTCACAGTGGATGGCAAGGATCAAACCACCACTAATGATGTTCGAGTAGTAGAAATTGACGGCAAGTGGTACGTAGATAACCTATAAGCCACAGTTCAACTCTCACCTAGTAAACAAAAAACCGCCCCGTAAGGGTCGGTTTTTTGGTGCCGGGAGCCAGGATCGAACTGGCGACACAAGGTTCTTCAGACCTTTGCTCTACCACTGAGCTACCCCGGC
>CAYGEQ010000022.1:0-12206 GCA_964348985.1 uncultured Gammaproteobacteria bacterium
CTTATGAAAGCCGATATCCACCCACAGTATTTCCCAGAGGCCGTAATCGCTTGCGCTTGCGGTGCCAACTATAAGACCGGTTCTACCCAGGAACGGATCGATATTGAATTGTGTGCCGCTTGTCACCCATTCTTCACCGGTAAGCAGAAGATCGTAGACGCTGCTCGCCGTGTTGAGAAATTCACTGACCGCACCGGCGTTAAGGCCGCTTCCGTTAAGACCTCTAAGGAGAAGACGGCAGACAAGTTGGCTCGCTCAAAGGCTAAGGCCACTAAGCGCGCTGCCCGTGACACTTCCATTAAAACTGCACGTTAGGTAGTTAAAACGCCTAGTCGCTAACGCGCTGGGCGTTTTTGTTTACAGAAAATCATGTAAGATACTAATACCTATATGGATTTTGCCTCAGCCATTACCGTTAAGCGGGAAGAATTTAGAAAACTAGAACAGGCCCTGATGGACCCGGCTGTTTTGGCTGACCGAAAAAAGCTGAAGGAAACTAACCAGGCATACCAAGGGATGCGGAAAACCATGGAAGCGGCTGACGCGTATCAGAAGGTAGCTAATGACCTAGACGGCGCCAAGAAAACTCTGCAAGACCCGGATGCCGATATGCGCGCCATGGCCGAGGCAGAAATTGCTGAGCTCGAGCCTAAGCTCCCTGCTCTAGAGCGAACCCTAGAGCTTGAGCTTGTACCCAAAGATCCGATTGACGAAAATGATGCCATTGTAGAAATACGCGCCGGCGCCGGTGGCGACGAAGCCGCCCTCTTTGCCTCTGAACTTTTCCGCATGTACGTCCGTTTTGCGGAACGCCACGGCTGGAAAGCTAGCGTGCTCTCCCAAAACCAAAGTGACCTAGGTGGTTTCAAAGAAGTCATCGTCGAGATCAGCGGTCCTGGCGCATACGGCACCATGAAGTTAGAAAGTGGTGTACACCGTGTCCAGCGCGTACCAGACACGGAAAAAGCTGGTCGAGTTCATACGTCAACCATCACGGTGGCGGTTTTGCCGAAACTTGAAGAAGAAGATTTTGAATTAAACCCGAAAGACATCACCGTTGAAGCGACTACTTCGCAAGGAGCTGGTGGTCAGTCCGTGAACACTACGTACTCTGCTTGTAGGCTAGTCCACGTGCCAACTGGCATGATTGTTACCTGCCAAGATGAACGTTCGTTCAGCCAAAACAAAGAACGCGCCATGTCGGTTTTGCGAGCCCGTGTTTATGCACTTGAGCAAGAAAAGAAACGAGCCGCTCTAGAAGCCGAACGCCGTGGTCAGATTGGAACAGGTGACCGTTCTGAAAAGATTCGCACGTACAACTTCCCTCAAGATCGTGTAACTGACCATCGTCTCAAGCAATCCTGGCACGGCCTCCCGGGCATCATGGATGGAGATATTGAGGACATTATTGAGGCCCTACGTCTGGCAAGCAGAGATGAAAAATTCGGGGCGATTATTGAAGATGAAGAGTAACGCATGACGATCTTTGAGGCTCTCACGACAGGTGCCGAGAAGCTCAAGGCAACTCAGCACGAAAAACTTCAGGCGCCCGGGAGCCCCAAACTCGACGCGCAGGTTTTACTGTCGTTTGTCCTTAACAAGCCATCCAGCTATTTGTTCGCTCATGGGGACGAACCGGTAGCGGCGCCAGCACTTGAGCGATATCTCTGGTTCATTGAACGCCGAGCTGGCCACGAACCGATTGCCTACATCATGGGTGAGAAAGAATTTTACAAGCGCTCATTTATAGTGACGCCGGCAACGTTGATTCCCAGACCAGACACCGAGGTGCTCATAGAGGAAGCTTTGAAGGCGGCAAAACCAGATTCGGTGTTCCTTGATATTGGAACAGGCAGCGGGGCGATTGCTATCACTTTGGCGGCCGAGTCGAGCTATGGTGTCTTTGCGACGGACATCTCACCAGATGCACTCGATGTCGCAGCACAAAACGCAAGCAGACTTAGCGTAGCTGACCGTGTTGTTTTTCTGCATGGTGACCTCTTGCAGCCGTTTATTGAAAAGCTCAGAGAGTGGAAAGACAAGGCCAACATTCCGTCCCTCATCATCGCTGCTAATTTACCGTATATTGCCCGCCAGCAGTACGAAAATCTTGATCCAGACGTTTTAAAATTCGAACCAAAAAGCGCGCTCTTGGCCGGCGTGGATGGGCTTGATCTGTATGATCAGTTGCTCGACCAGCTGTACGAAGCGCGCGCTCTTTTCCCTGATGATCTCACGCTCTTAGTTGAAATTGATCCGTCCCAGGCTTTTTCAGCTACCAGGCTAATCAAGCACTACTTCCCTGCTACCCACGTAACTACTATTCCTGACCTGTCACGGAAAGCACGGGTGCTACTGGCTCAGATTCCGACACGCTCTTAAGATCACCAGTCACTTCAATCCAAGTTTTTCCGGCGTTCATCATGAGTTCCTGACCATCTGCCGAGTAAAACCGTAAACGGTCTGTGCGTGTTGGCTTTTTCCAAGTAGCCACAATCTTAGCTCCGTTTTGATAGAGCAGAGCCCGCCCTTCACCGACCGTCCGAATGTGTCGTCTACCTAGCGCGTCCACAACTGCCACTTCGCTCTCTAAAACGATCACGTTATTAGCAGTGATAACCGCGCCCGCCGTCATTTTCATCTGGACCGTGCCCTGAAATCTGGCATAGCTATTCGTCTGGGTCTCATACTTCCAAGTCACGTCATATGTGCTACCAGACCCCCAATCAATAGTAGGCGAAATGTTTTCACCAGATGCCCGTCCATCAGCAAACAACCAAGGCAAATATTCTTTAGTACTCCGGCCAAGCTCCTGCAGTGAACTCATGAATAGGTCAGTTGAGGTATAGACGTTATGTGGAGCAAAGCGTCCCACAGTATCTCGCCAAAAATATTCGCTTTGGAAGAACTGGTCAAAATCACGCGTTGTGTCATTGGTATTAATTAAGTTAAGCGCCTCAGGAGAACCGCCCACGTGAGCGTAAATAGACGAAAACTCATCAGCCCAATCAAGATAGTATGGACGAGCTGAACGCACCGGACCGATCTTTTTAGATTCACTGGCCTCCTCAAAGAAAGCAATAAACCTAGGAATACCACCTTCCACCGGCGCCTCGATAACTAAAAACGCCTGGTCCAAGCCGGATAACGGCCATGCCTCATAAGAATTCTCTACCATGACCGCAAAAACTTGTGGCCGAGATAAAAGTGGCGCCGATAAACTCAAGCCCGTTAGTGGATGACGATCAGTTTGTGTCGCTACAACTGGCGCAGGTACAACAGACTCATTCCGAGCGGTAAAAGTCTTCTTAACCACTAAAAAAGAAATGCCAATAACCATCAGGGCCACCACCGCTAACGACAAAATAATACGTGACCAACTAGCCTTCCTAGCCACCCCCACAAAAGCTCCGCGCAGTTCCGGGAGAGTCTGTTTTAATCGGCCCTTAATGTATCTCAAGCGAGATTTCATAGATTGTTCTCTCAGTATACCAATTTAAAAACCCCCTCAGCTATAGGCTCCGGGGGTTTTTATTAACTTACTTTTTATCAGCCTTGGACTCGGCGGCGGCGCCTTCAGCTCCAGCTTCTTCCTTCTTCTCTGTTAGCACCTCTACCTTAGACACGTCAGAGTCAACGGCCGAATCAAGAGCGGCTATTTCAGCTTCAGAGCGAGGTGGCTGAACGGTGGCTACCGCCTGTTCGCCCCAAGTCTTCACCTCAATACCGTCTGGCAACTTCACGTCCTTAACGCGGATCATGTCCTCAAAAGTCTTAAGGACGGCAATGTCTACCTCAATCTCGTGGACCAAAGCATCAGGTAGAGAGAGAACTTCGACTTCTTCCAACGTCTGGATAAGCGTACCACCATGAGTCTTCACGGCTGGAGCCTCGCCAATCAGCTTCAAAGGAATCTTAGCTTCAATCTTTCTGGTCATGTCCACGCGGCGGAAATCTACGTGGGTGAAAAAGTCTGTCAAAACATTGCGCTGAATATCAGCAATCAACACCGGATGGGTTTTACCATCTACTTCCAGGTCAATGACCATGGACTCACCGGCTTTGGCGTACACCTTATTAAAAGCGTTGCGGTCAACAGTGACGGCAACTGGTGTCTTAACTTCAAAACCGTACATAATTCCTGGAACCTTTCCTTCAGCACGAAGGATATTCGTCTTGCGGCCCTTCTCCTCGCGGAGCCCGGCAGTAATTTGAGCGTGTTGCATAGTGGCGGTATTTTACTGTTTTGGCAGGGAAAGTCAAGACTAGCCCCGAGTCTTAGACGCCACGCTTTCCACCATTCCTAAGAGGGCCAGGGAAAGCATGAGAGAGGTACCACCGTAACTGACTAAAGGGAGCGGAATACCGGTGGCGGGCATGAGGCCCAAGTTTGCGCCTACATGGACCACTATTTGCATGAAAAAGAGGGCTAAAACCCCGGTTACCAAATATGAGCCAAAATAGTCCCTACTCCTATAAGAGAGAAGGAGCATGCGTGACAAAAGAAGTAAAAAGCCACCAAATAACAAGACAATGCCCACAAATCCCAGTTCTTCCCCAATCACCGCAAAAATAAAGTCTGATTGGCTTTCTGGGAGAAAACGTAATTGGCTTTGGCTGCCACCGCCCAGTCCTCGACCAATAAACCCACCAGAACCAATCGCCACCAAGGCCTGAGTGACGTTATAGCCCGAACCCTGGGGGTCCGCGGTTGGATCCAGGAACGTCATAATTCGATCTTTTTGGTAGCTAGCGAACAATCCGAACCAGCCGATTAAAAATCCGCTGAGGAGAATCCCGGAAACAATCGCCACGTGCTGAGCGCGCAGGCCAGCAAAAAAAGCCATCACAAACCAAATGCCACATAACAACAGCGCGCCGCCAAAATCCGGCTGAAACAAAATTAAAATAACCGGCACTAATAATCTCACTCCACTGCCAAAAAACTCTCGCCACTCAAACGGCTGCTCAGCATCATCAGCAAAATACCTAGCCAACTCTAAAATTAGACCTAGCTTCATGATCTCAATTGGCTGAAAGGCAAAACCACCCACAATGTACCAACCGGTAGTGCCGTTCAAGGTGGCGCCAAACACGAATAACCCGAGCAGTGACACAATCCCAATCACATACATGATACGGGCATACGAACGAAATATCTGATAATTGGCCCGAGCGCCCAAAATACCCAAAATCAAACCTAAGATGAGCGCGATTGACTGTTTCTCAACGAAAGCTGAGTGTCCGCCACGGGACAACTCAACCGAGGCGATAGCAGCAATGCCAATAGAAAAAAGCAGGAACCCGGCCAAGACCAAAAGCCAATCAAAACGACGCATACATCCCCCTTTTTACTCTCCCAGAGGATTCATGTAAACTTCGTCATCAAAAAAATTAATGGCTGGAACTATTTTTACAGTAGATCCAGCAGGCAGAGGCTGGAACCAGCGGACGCTGATGTTTCTAGTTTCACCAGATGCAAAAGAAGTCACCGTGGCTTCTTGCACTGACACTGGGCTACCGCCACGCATCAACATAATCAGGAATTTTGGCTCCCAATAGCTATACGCTGACAAGTTTTGAATGGTGAAATCAGTCCGGGCAACTGAGCTCTTACCGATGATAATGTCAGCTGCCGAAATAACGTTAGACACGGGGAATTCATTGCGCTCGGCCAAAAACGCAGCCACGTCCGGTACTTTGTGCTTATCAACCCGTTGCCAAGCCAAGTTTCTGATGACCAGTTGCGAATCTCTAATGACAGACGTTGATTTAACGTGCAGAGCGGTTACGGGCCTAGTCTCCCCAGGATTCAAAAAACCGGAATAAGTACCGGTATCCCCGCCCTCATATACGAAGGTGTAATCAAAAGTGACTGACCAATGTAAATTAGGATTGGTCACCTCAGCTAAAAAATCAGTGTATCCGGCTTCGCCGGCCAAAGACCTAGCTACGCCCAACTCCAAAGATGCTGGTGCCTGAGCTAAAACTAAGGCATGGGTGTTGCTTTCATTAGTCAGCAGGCGTGCTGCCTGCCGCCTATCATCAAAACTACCGGAAACAATATAAACCGGCACCGCCAGGACGAATAACCCGATTAGCACTACATCCAGCATGCCCCACAATACAAAAGCCCATTGCTCAATCTTTGGCCGAGCCTCAAGAATAGCTACGTCTCTTTTATACGCTCCCTCAATAGCCTGATATTCCGAAGCTAAAGGATTTGGGGCGTCCTTATTTTTATCCTCCGACTGAGCCATATTTCGTTAATCATTTTACCACATCCTAAGCTTGTTCGGCTTTCAGGCACGTGATACGATGGACGCCGAATGGGTCGACATCTGGGTCAACCCCAACCACACCTCTATGGCCTCACAACCTGACGCAAAATCATCTTCTTACAGCGCAAAAAATATTACCGTGCTTGAAGGCTTGGACCCAGTGCGCAAGCGCCCGGGCATGTACATTGGCTCAACTGGCCCCCAGGGTTTGCATCATCTTATTTGGGAAGTGGTAGACAACTCTTTTGACGAGGCAATGGCTGGCCACGCCAGCACGATCACCGTCCATGTCCAGGCAGATAACTGGATCAGCGTAGAAGATGACGGCCGCGGTATCCCGGTAGACATTCACCCAGAACAAAAAATTTCCGCTCTCGAACTAGTGCTAACTAAATTACACGCCGGTGGAAAATTCGGTGGCGAAGCCTCTGGCTATAAGGTCTCCGGTGGGTTGCACGGGGTGGGTGTATCTGTAGTTAACGCCCTATCCGATCACCTGAAAGCTGAAATTCACCGCGATGGTGAAATTTGGGTGCAAGAATACAAAAAAGGCATCCCTCAAGCTAAAGTTAAAGCTACCGGCAAAACAAAAAAGCGCGGCACCATTATCAGCTTCCACGCTGATAAAACTATTTTCGAAACCATCGAATTCGATTTAGACTACATCATTGACCACTTGCGCCAACAGGCTTACCTGACGGCCGGCATTCATCTAGAAATCATTGACGAGCGCGGTGAAATTCATAAGCCGTACGGTTTTTTCTTTGAAGGCGGTGTAGCTTCTTATGTGCGCCACTTAAATGAACGCAAGGAAGCTAAGCACCCCAGTGTTTTCTACACCCACAAGGCAGTAGACAATTGTGACGTAGAAGTAGCCTTCCAATACACTACCGAATACCACGAAAGCGTGTACTGTTACGCTAACAACATTGTAAACCCAGACGGCGGTACGCACTTGAACGGTTTCAAAACTGCCCTAACCCGTGTCCTTAATAGCTACGCCCGCGACAAGGGGTATCTTAAAGAAAAAGACACGAACCTAACTGGTGATGACGCTCGCGAAGGCTTGACCGGTGTCATCAGCGTAAAGATTCCCGAACCGCAGTTTGAAGGCCAGACCAAAGGCAAGCTGGGCAACCCAGAAGTTAAAGCGGCCGTAGAAACCGTCTTTGCGGAGGCGCTCCAAATTTTCCTAGAAGAACACCCACGTGATGCTGAAGAAATTATCAGCAAGTGTTTACTGTCTGCCCGCGCCCGGGCTGCAGCGCGTGCAGCTCGTGACACAGTACTCCGCAAGGGCGTGCTCGACGGTCTAACGCTCCCCGGAAAACTCTCAGATTGCTCCAGTAAAGACAGCACCAGCACCGAGCTCTTCATTGTTGAGGGAGACTCTGCAGGTGGCTCAGCCAAGCAAGCACGTAACCGCGAGTTCCAAGCTATCCTCCCGCTCCGTGGAAAGATCTTGAACGTGGAGCGAGCCAGACTCGATAAACTACTGGCCAACAATGAGGTTAAAAATCTAGTTATTGCCCTTGGTACAAACATTGGCGAAGCTTTTGATATTACCGCCATGCGTTACGGCCGTGTAGTCATCATGACCGACGCCGACGTGGATGGTGCGCACATTCGCACCCTCCTCCTCACACTCTTCTACCGTCACTTCCCACAACTGGTTAGTAACGGCAACATCTTTATTGCCATGCCTCCGCTCTTCCGCATTCAGGTAGGTAAAGAGGTGCGTTATGCTTTTGCTGAAGAAGAAAAACTAAAGTTTGTAAAAGAGATGACCGGTGGCAAGGGCGAGGAACCGCTCAAGAATCATGGCGAGGCCACCCAAGACGGCGAAGAAGGAGTGACCGAAGTGGTCACCGCCTCTGGAGTTAAAGTAAACATTCAACGCTACAAGGGTCTTGGAGAAATGAACCCAGATCAGCTCTGGGAAACCACCATGGATCCAGGCACGCGTAAAATGAAACAGGTGACCATTGAGGATGCTGCTCTAGCCGATGAAACTTTTGATATCCTCATGGGCTCAGACGTGGCCCCTAGAAAGAAGTTCATTCAGACGAACGCTAAAGACGTCACTAACCTAGACGTTTAGTAAAACAAAACTTACTGGGTAGCCGCCGCGGTGTCGCCGATATTAATCGGGGCTACCTCAATAATTTTTTTGTTAATGGGATCATACAGAATAGCTTTCTTAGCTGTGCCGTATAACAGAACCTTAAAACCCTTCTCTGCGGTCGCGAAAAATGGTTGACTCTTCAGTAGCTCCGGGTCAGTAACCGTGGCGATGGTAGGTTCTTCATCTGCTGGTAAAACAATTAGCTTACCCACCTCAGCAATCAACGCGGAGGTCTCTCTCTGAGCTATCAGCTGCGGATCATTGTCGATTTTATTAAGCTTGAAAAGCAGGTAACCATTGCCCAGTAAAGAAGCGAAGAGTAAAAAGAGCAGGGCCAGCGGCCATAATCTCCAGGCGGAGGCTACATTAGCTTTAGATGATGAGGACGATTTATCCATAGGTAATTAAGGACGAAATTTTCCTATACTTTAGCACGGTGGGAATCTAACCCCCAATCCCCAACCTATATGCTTGCCAGAGCTACAACTGTTTGCTATAGTGTAGCCAAGAACTTCCCCGTCAGGGGATTTTTAAAATCTTATATGTTTACCCTCACTAAGAATCCCGTAGTCAGATATTTTCTAGACGTGCGTGACGAGCTCAGAAAAGTGACCTGGCCGAGTCAGAAACAGGCCCTCACCTACTCCGGCTTTGTGGTTGGTGCGTGTATTATCCTCGGTGCTTATTTTGGCGCCATCGACGAGCTCTTCACTATGGGTCTTAAGGCCCTGGTTGATCTTGTGGCTAGCAAATAACCCCTATGGCTAAACAAACCGCCAATTACGGCCGACGCTGGTACGCCATTCACACCTACTCCGGCTACGAAGAGAACGTAACGGAGAGCTTGAAACAGCGTATCGACACCATGGACATGAGCGAGAAAATCTTTGCTGTCATTGTTCCAAAAGAAAAGAAGATCAAAATCAAGAACGGTGCGCGTAAAGTGATTGAAGAGAAGATTTTCCCAGGCTACGTCTTGGTGGAAATGATCGTGACAGATGACTCTTGGTACGTTGTTCGCAACACCCCTAACGTCACTGGATTTATTGGTACCGGTAACACGCCTACACCAATTGCTCAGGAAGAAGTAGACGCGCTCATGAAGCGTGTAGGTGTCTCAGAGCCTGAATTCAAGATTGACGTGTCTAAGGGTGACACGGTAGCTATCACGGACGGTCCATTTAAGATGCAGCAAGGTAAGGTGGAAGAAGTGGATGAGGCCCGTGGCAAGATCAAAGTCATGGTCTCCATGTTCGGCCGCGAGACTCCGCTGGAACTGGATTTTCTTCAGGTCAAAAAGGTCTAAATACAACAACGAGCCCCAACCGGAGCTCGTTTTTGTTTTACCGAGTATACTAACGGCATATGCAAAAAGGCTCATCATGGATTCTACGCTTGTACTTTGCGGTTATTTCCGCGGTGACGCTCATTACGTTAATGTACGGAGCGATTGATTTCCTCGGTACCGGGCTTAAGACTTATGTCTTCACCGCGGCTGACGTGCCCGACTATCTGGAAACATGTGAAGGATCACTCCTAGCCGGCCGGTACCCAGCTCCGTATCCAGCCCCCAAAGACTATACCGCCCCAAGCACAGAGCAACAGGTCAAGGACTGCGAAGCTCGGAACGTAGAAAACATGGCCACTTACCAAAGAGCCAAGGCGTCTAATGCTGTGCGCAATTTAGCCCTAATCATCATCGCTGCCCCGCTCTTCCTGATTCACTTCAGATTTGTCTATAAAGATTGGATAGAAGAGCACAAAGCCTAGTAAAAATTGAACCGCGTCCCCGAGGGGGCGCGGTTCTTTGTAATGATTTGACATTTTTGGCCAATCACGGCAATATTCCGGCACTAAATCACGAGGTAGTCGCTCGGGTAAATTCCCGGGAATCTACTATAAAAACACTCGTTATGGCCAAGAAAATCAAAGCCATTATCAAGGTTCAAGCAATTGGAGGAGCAGCTACGCCAGCACCACCACTTGGTCCGGTGCTCGGTCAGCAGGGTATTAACATCCAGGCCTTCGTTCAGGAATTCAACGCGAAGACCCAGGACCGCCGTGGAGAAACTGTCCCAGCTGTTCTGACCATCTTTGAAGACCGCTCGTTCACTTTCATCCTGAAGACCGCTCCGGCTTCAGACATGATCAAGAAAGTACTGAACCTCAAAGCAGGTTCCGGTAAGCCACTGACCGAAAAAGTCGGCAAGCTCACTAAGGCCCAGCTCCGTGACATTGCGGAACGCAAAATGCCAGACTTGAACACTAAGGACGTAGAAGCGGCCATGAAAATCATTGCCGGTACTGCACGCCAGATGGGAGTAGACGTTGAAGCCTAGTTTAACCCGTGGGAGCTCGGAAGAGCATTAAAACCACACCAAACCAATATGCACGGTCAAAGAATTACTGAATTGAAAGCTACGGTTGAAAAGAACAAGTTGTACCCAGTAAAAGACGCGGTTGAGCTCGTGAAAAAGGGAGCCACAGCCAAATTCGATGAAACAGTAGAGCTACACTTCAATCTAGGCATTGATCCAAAGATGGGCGATCAGCTCATCCGCGGTACCATTACCCTCCCCCACGGAACCGGCAAAACTAAGAAGGTAGTAGCCTTCGTAGATGCGGCTAATGAGGCAGCTGCTAAAGCTGCTGGCGCAGATATCATCGGTACTGAAGAGTACCTAGAAAACTTGGTTAAAACCGGCAAAATCGACTTCGATGTCGCGATCGCCGTACCAAGCATGATGCCTAAGCTGGCCCGCGCCGCTAAGATCCTGGGACCTAGCGGACTAATGCCTAACCCAAAGACTGATACGGTTGGACCAAACATTAGTAAGATGATTGAGGAACAGAAAGCCGGTAAGTTGTCCTTCAAAAATGACAACACCGCTAACGTCCACATGATTGTGGGCAAGGCTTCATTCCCGACTGAGAAAATTATCTCTAACGTGAACGCTGCTATTGACGCGATTAGTCGCGCTAAGCCACAGGCCGCTAAGGGCATCTACATGAAGTCCATCACCATGACTTCAACTATGGGCCCTGGAGTGCACCTGGAAATTAGCAACGTCTAAGCTAGTCACAAAGAAAAACGAGTTCCCAACGGAACTCGTTTTTCGTATACTTAGTTTATATGGCAGAAACAAATGAGCCAGTCCCGCTAATCCAGGGAGACTCGTGGGTGGAACGACGGCGCAAAGCCACTAGAGCCCACAATTCTCCTTCTGCGCCTCAGCCTCTAGAATCCGAGGCTGCTTAACGGCCACCGCCAACTTGTCCTCTATCTCTCCTGAGGCGTAGCCGATGATGATCACTGCGCTGTCATAAGGCTTAATGAGCTCGTCCCTAAGATCCATTCGTTCCTCACCGTTCACATAGCCCATCACGCCCTTAACACTCAAATTCTCCGGGGCAAATTGCTGATGCTCTTGCAAGTACGAGAGAAGATCATTCCAGGTCACTCCTTCGGCATGAACATGGACTACATCACCCACGCCGTTATGTAAGTCTAAAAGATGTGCCTCGGCGTCTTCATCCTCAGACCCAGGAACTCCACAGGGCGCCATTTCCATGTACTCAAGAGTAGAGAAATCCTGCAGAACATCGTCTACATAAATCTGGAAGCCAGCGTGGTAGTGAACCTCGTCATGCGCTACCGGTTCATGGGTAGACGGAGTGCAGCCGGCACCGAGGGTTAAAAGCAAAATAAAGCTGGAAACGATTTTTTTCATAGTTTCTTTTTCATACACATCCTACTCTTCTCCCCGGTATCTGCAATTGCTAAGGTGTGGACGTATGCA
>CAYGEQ010000023.1:0-11435 GCA_964348985.1 uncultured Gammaproteobacteria bacterium
CTCCGGAAAATCTAGTAAGGTACAGGGCTGGATACCAGAAATCAGCATACTGCCGTCTCTGACTGATAGGCCGCCACGAACTGCGCGTTGGCCGTCAAACACTCCTCAAAGTGCTTACGGGAATAATGCTCTGACTTCTTGCCGATATTAAAGTGAGACACTGGCCGGTGGTAGCCCATAACGCGCGTCCACACTTCGCACTTAGTCCGCTCACGAATAATCTTTTGCATAGATATTGTAATTATTTAGCTGAAGCCTCGCTCTCGTGTTTAAGTCTGATCACTGAGTCAAAGCGAGGGGCCTGATCTACGCCTCGCTCTGCGTCACACTTAGGGCACCAGTCCCACTCCCCCGTTAGATACCCATGGTTTGGGCAGATAGAGAAGGTGGGCGTGATGGTGATGTAGGGCAACCGGAAGCGAGTCAGAATCTTACGCACCAGGTCTCGGCACTGGGCCCCGCTTGAGATCTTCTCCGTCATGTAGGCGTGAAACACAGTGCCACCGGTGTACTTGATTTGTAGATCATCCTGGAGTTCGAGCGCCTGGAAGACGTCATCCGTGTAGCCAACTGGTAACTGGGATGAGTTAGTGTAGAACGGCGCTTCTTTGGTGCCGGCCTGGAGAATATTATCGAAACGTTTCTGATCTTCTTTGGCGAACCGATAAGTAGCACCTTCAGCTGGCGTGGCTTCCAGGTTATAGAAATGTTTAGTTTCTTCTTGGAAGTTAGCTAGCTCCTGTCGCATGAAATCTAGAATTTCTACCGCAAAGGCGTGGCCCCAGGGAGTAGCAATGTTCTCTTGGTCATCCGTAAAGTTTCGAATAGCCTCGTTGATTCCATTCACTCCAATAGTCGAAAAATGATTGCGCAGATAGCCCAGATAACGCTTAGTGAACGGAAACAGGCCGGCATCAATCCATTCTTGAATTACTCGACGCTTAATTTCCAATGACTCCTTACCGAAACCCATTAGCTCTTTAAGCCTGCTCATGAAAGCTGCCTTGTCACCCTTAGTTTCGTAACCAATTCGCGCAGCATTGATCGTCACCACACCAATCGAACCAGTCATTTCAGCCGAACCGAATAACCCTCCCCCGCGTTTCCTGAGCTCGGTTAAATTGAGCTGTAGCCGACAACACATGCTCCTAACGTCACCCGGGTTCAAGTCAGAGTTTACGAAGTTCTGGAAGTAAGGGGTACCGTATTTAGCGGTCATCTCGAATAGCGGGAGATTCTTAGGATCAGTCCAGGCGAAATCTTTGGTCACGTTGTAAGTTGGGATAGGAAAAGTAAAAGTTCTCCCCTTCTCGTCACCTTTCATCATGACCTCTATGAACGCCTTGTTGATCAAATCCATCTCATGGCCAAGCTCGCCATAGGTGTACTCAAACGGCTGGCCGCCTAGTAAAAGACGCTTGTCTCTGAGGTCAACCGGGCAGTCCCAATCAAGCGTAATGTTGGTAAACGGTGTCTGTGTACCCCAGCGCGAAGGGATGTTTAGGTTAAAGACAAATGATTGAATTTGCTGATGAACGTGCCTGTATAACCGGTCATCAACGTACTTTTCTCGGGCTTCTTCGGTCGGGAAAGTTGCTCCTGATTCTGCTAGCTCTTTTCTGATTTCAAGCTCGAACTTTTTCACAAACGGCGCCAAGTAAGTGTCAAAACTGGAGAAAGCCTGCGCCCCGGCCCATTCGTTTTGCAAGGTGCCGAGGAAATTCACCATTTGCGCAACTGCGGAAGATAAATGCTTAGGCGGGCCCGACTCGATCTTCTCTGAAACTCCGTTAAATCCCTCCTCGAGCAAGGCGCGAAGACTCCAGCCGGCGCAGTAACCAGAAAACATGTCTAAATCATGAATATGGATGGAACCATCCCGGTGAGCCTCCCCCACGTAACTTGGATAAATGTGTGACAGCCAATAGTTAGCGGTCACTTTGCCGGCCGTGTTCAGAATCATGCCACCCAAGGAAAAGCCTTGGTTGGAATTGGCATTAACACGCCAATCACCTTTGGCCAAATATTCGCCAATGGTTTTCTGGACGTCGACAGTCGCCCCGGTCTTTTTCAGTTCCTCGTTCATAATTTTGACGAACAAAAAACTCACATGATGTGAGCTTCTTGAGCTTCTTAGTTTTTCTTTTATTTTCCAACCGGCACTCTGTGTGGGCAAGGAACGACACCGCACATATACACATTTTCTGCGTGCTCCTCTATCACACTTAAGGCATGACACGTTCGACACTTTATCTCGATGACGCTCTCCACTACCACTCCCTTAAACAGGAGTTTTTGGCACCCGTGACAGCGGTATTCTTTCAAGACGCAGGACATATTGTATGCACAGCATATAGTGGTGGCCTTTCTGACCGCATACTATATGTTGTGTTTATGAGTATAGCACTGACACTTAGTCTGCCAATCATTTGTGCACACCTCCTCTCCGGAGTACCATCACTGACATATGGTTAATCAGCTATCCAGCTTGCGCAAAGTTTCAACCGTCATCATGGGCCTATCCCTGCTCGGCCTACTGGACTCAGGCTACCTCACGGCCCATAAACTTTTTGGCACGCCACTAACCTGTGGAACGTCTGGAGGGTGTGAAATAGTATCCCAAAGTCCCTATTCGATGATCTTCGGCATCCCGTTATCGCTTATTGGCATGTTTTTTTATCTCACCATGTTTTTTGGCGCGCTAATCTACAGAGAATTTGAACTAGTGAACGTACTTAAGGCGGTTGCCGTCTTAAGTATCGCCAGTATTATCACCTCAGTCTGGCTCGTAGGCGTCCAGCTCTTCATCATTGAGGCGGTATGTATTTACTGCATGATCAGCGCCGGTATCTCCTTAATTTTGGTGACTCTGGGGGTATATATTCTGTTTATTAGTCACCGCGCTAAACAGCAAACCTCCGTTCCTTCCCCGTTACCAACCGCAACCGACTTGGAATAGCTCTAATATCAAAATGTTCGGACTCAATTTTTTCGCCATCAACACTCATGGTACGTGGAGCGGAAAAAGAGAGATGCGCGCGCTTAAGATGTAAAACGCCAACATCTTCCCGGCGCTTAAACAACGATATCTTAGGTAGCCTGGTGACCATCGTCATGCGGCCATCAGTTGGGTCCACGGCGCCTATGTCATCTGGATGATACAGGTTTCTGATTTCCAGCTGACATTTTCTGGTTGGAGTCAGGGTGTACTTATTCTCGCACTCCATCACCCCACCGGTGATGTCTATAGTGGCTGCGTGTAAAAAACGTCGGCCATTAACTTCGCCTAAATCCATGTCGGCCACTAACCGGGCCGATAAGATATCGCACGCTAAAGCGCCCGTTGGGATACCTAACAAAGTAGCCATGGAGGTAGTGCCGCCCAAAGGAATAAACGCCACCACCACTCTGGAATCACCTACCGCCTCTATCACTCTATAAAGAGTGTCATCATTGCCCACAGCCACTATAGTAGTGGCCCCTGACCTAACCTCCTGCCTCACTACCTGCACTGCATCTCGAAACAAAGCAAGACGTAAAATCTTGCCGGTAATTCCTAGATCCGTCAGGCGCGTCTCAATGAGGGCTAGCTCACGTTCGTACCGGCGGTCTTCAAGAAATTCATCGTAGACGTAGGCGTACACAGTTCAGGAGTTTTACTCCTCAACCTCCTTTTTACCTTTCTTAACCTCTTCGCCCATGTGTAGCATGCCGTTAATTTCTGAACCGGCCTCCACCGCCAAAACTCGAGCGTTAATATCCCCAGAAACACGCGAAGAAGCCATCAAATCCAACCGAGCGTCAATCTTGATATTACCGTGGACTCGACCTGAAATAACCGCATTCTGAGCGTGAATATCAGCCTCAATATTCGCATCAACTCCAATCTTCAAATCTCCGGCCGTAGAAATGTTCCCCCGTACTTCGCCCTCAATAATGATGTCCCCCTCGGCAAAAAACTCACCCTCAATTCTGACTCCCCGAGCAATAATCGTTTCGCTTGCCTGATTATTTTTAGCCATATATTTTTAAACTTACATCTCCTTAACTACCACGAGTCCCAAGATGCCACAAAGATTTGCTAACACCTGGCGCACTGACTCCATGAGAGCTAAGCGAGCCGCAGCCAATTCAGTTGATTCTGCATCCAATACCCTAACCGACTCATAATAACCGGCAAAGTCCTGGGCCAATTCAAACCCGTACTGAGCTAGGACACTCGGCCGGTAACCACTACCAGCCATAGCCACTACCGCCGGATACTGGGCCAATTTTCTTAACAAGGCATGCTCTTTTTTGTCAGTTAATAACTCCGGCTTAGCCGCTGGCCTCATGGGCGCCTTGCGCTTCAAACTCTCAATTCTAGCAATTGAGTACATTAAGTACGGACCAGTGAAGCCGTCCGTGGCCATGGCCTCATCCATATCAAAAGTGATGGCTTTTTCCGGATCCTGTCGCAACATCATGAAAACCACGGCTGATCTAGTCAGGGCCTCGGCGTTAGCTCGAATTTTCTTTTCGCGCCAATCTGGATGTCGGCCTTTGGTAGACTCCACCAAACGCTCAAACATGGAGTCATGGAGATCAGTCCAGCGAACAATATTGCCCTTACGCGAACTCATTGCCCCCTCAGGCAGGGTGACGAAGTCATAGCCCAAGTGAATAATTTCCCGCGGGAACTGCATCCTTTTGAGGGTAGCGGCCAGCTGGCGCAACGCCAAAGTCTGGCGATTATCGACCACATACACAGACCGATCCGCCCCGTAGTCGTCTTCCTTGCGGAAAGCGAGCGCCAAGTCTTTGGCGTTATAAAGCAAAGTGCCATCTGATTTTCTAAGCAAGTTAACGCCCAGGCCTTCTGGCTCAAGGTCTACAATAACTGCGCCTTCAGACACACGAGCCAAGCCATCCGTCAGTAAGCGCTTAACTATGGCGTGCGTTTCATCAATCAATTCATGCTCTAAATAAATCTTATCCAGCTCAAGACCAAAAGAATCGTAAACCGCCTTTAGATTATCCATGGACCACTTGTGGGTCTTCTTCCAAAGCGCCACAATCTCCCCCTCCATGTTTTCTAAGTCGTGCTGAATCTTGGACACTTGAGCGCGTTTGTCATCGTCCTCGCCAATAGCCTTAGTGGCTTCTGTGTAAGCTCGGCCGAGGTAGTTAAGTTTCTCGACCGCTGGCTCGTCACCCAAATGCAAATTCATAAGCCCCCACAAACAGCGGGCCACGTTGTTACCTAAGTCATTGATGTAGGCTACTGGTGTAACCTCGAAGCCGTTTAATCGCAAAATATTCACGACAGCTGCACCCAAGGCCAAGTTTCGCAGGTGACCCACGTGAACTTCTTTGTGCGTATTTAAGTTAGCGTACTCAACCAGTACCTTCTTGCCCTTGCCAGTGGTTAGCTTGCCGTAGCGAGCCTTGCCCCCCAGCACATCCTTAAACACGTGAGTGGCAAAAGCGGTCTCGTCGAAGGTGAAATTCACGTAAGGACCAAGTGAGCTTATTTTTTTAATGAGTGGGCTAGGAGCAATTTTAGCTGCGAGCTCAGTAGCAATCTCAGCTGGGTTACGCTTCATGCCTTTGCCCAGAGCAAAGCAAGCAAACGAAAGATCGCCGTACTCCGGTTTAGGCGGAGTCATCAGCATGTCCTGGTTCACGGCATACGTTTTGCCGAGCGCCTTCTTTAGGGACAGGAGAATTTCTTTTTTGGCTTGATCTAATGCGTACATATTTTCCCCGGTGTACGGGCAAGGCGCCGCCTTGCCCCTACACCAATCTTACAAAATATCTCTTTCCTTTCTGAATAATGGAACCAGCGGCAACGACGAGCGCTGGATCCTCTACAACCGTCCCATCAACCTTCACGCCAGCCTGTTCAACCTGTCGCTTGGCCTCCCCACGGGACTTCACTATCCCGGAAGCAACTAAGACGTCCACAATGGACATTCCAGGTCCTACAACGAACTCGGGCGCATCAGCTGGCACTTCACCAGACTTATGGACCTGCGTAAAGTGCTCGCTAGCCTTGTCCGCTGCCTCGTCATTCAAGAACGCGGCCACAATCTCATAGGCCAAGCGGTGCTTAAACTCTACCGGGTTCTCCCCCGCCTCCATCTTTTTCCCGATATCCACAATTTCGTCCACAGGTACGTCCGTGCAGAGCTCGAAACCAGACAGGATCATGCCATCCGTCCAGCTCATCACTTTGCCGTACATGTCCTCAGGGCTGTCATTAAGCGAAATCATGTTCCCTTCACTCTTCCCCATCTTCTTGCCGGTTGGATCGGTTAAAAGTTTAGTAGTGAGAACAAGCTTCTCCATCCCCTTCATCTCGCGCAATAAAGTTCGACCAGCTAGCATGTTGAACGTTTGATCATTGCCACCAACTTCAAGGTTCACTTCCATGGCAACCGAGTCATAGCCTTGCATCAAGGGGTACATGAACTCGTGCAGGCCGATTGGCTTCTCTTCCTGCAAGCGTTTCTCAAACATGTCTCGCTCCATCATCTGTTGCACCGTGAAGTGCGAAGCGAGCTCGACTACATCTGCAAAACTCATCTTGCCCAGCCAATCGTTATTAAACATGAGCTTAGCTGGATTTGAACCACCAAAATCTATGAAAGCCGAAGCCTGTTCCTGGTAATTCTTACAGTTCGCCAGTACTTCTTCACGCGTCAGCTGCTTACGAGTAGCAGACTTATCCGTAGGGTCGCCAATCATGGCTGTGAAGTCGCCGATAAGCAGAATCACCTCATGCCCCATGCGTTGTAACTCGCCGAGCTTGCGGAGCGGGATAGCGTGACCAATGTGAAGAGTAGTACCCGTTGGGTCGACGCCAAGGTACACGCGAATTTTCTTGTCACCCTGCAAGAGCTCGAGCAACGCGTCCCGCTTGGGGTAGACGTTCTCAACACTTCTGGTTAGGAATTCGGCAATTTGTTGATCAGTTGGTTTCATACAGGGACATTATGCCTGAGGAAGTGAAGCAATCTGCGCTTTCAGGGCTTCGAGCTTCTTTTTTGCTTCTTCGAGCTTAGCTTTTTCAATCTCAATAACCTTAGCCGGTGCGTTCTTTACAAACTCAGCATTACCGAGCTTGCCCTCAACTGACACCACGTACTTTTCTGTTATCTGGAGTTCCTTTTCTAAGCGAACACGCTCTTTCGCTACGTCGACAATCCCCTCAAGTGACACGGCTAACGTGTACTTGCCGGCCACGGCCTTTCCGGCACTCGCGAACTCCCCCGTTGCCAAGGTAACACGGGCCATCTTTTCAATCACAGCGTACATTGGGACCAGCTCGTCACCGCCAGAAATAGAAGCGACCAAAGACTGCTTCGCATCTACGCGATACTGTGACTTGATATTACGGAAAGCGGATACAACCTCCTGTGCGTCAGCGAACAACTTCTTATCAGACTCGTCTATCTTAAACTTCACATCATCTGGCCACTTGGCCACCATGATCAAACCCTTGTCGAAGTTCTTATAGATCTCCTCCGTCACAAATGGCATGAACGGGTGCCAGAGAATGAGCAGACGCTCGAGAATAAATAGAAGAATCTCGTCTTTCTCCCCCTCAATCTTCGCAATTTCCAGGTACCAATCGGCAAACTCGCTCCACGTGAACTCGCGAAGCACCTCGCCGGCGAGTGAAAGATCGTACGCTTCCTGAAGTTTCGTCACTTTCTCGACGACTTCACTAAAACGGCCGAGAATCCAACGGTCAGCGAGTGTTTTTGGCTCTGGTACCTTCGCCGATTTAATCTTCTCAGCCATTCCCTCCTTCGACAAAATGAAGCGGGAGATGTTCCAGAGCTTGTTGGTGAAGTTTCTGAAGCCGGCAATCTTCTCCTCGGAGAGCTTGAGATCGTTGCCTGGAGTGTTGCCGAGTACGAGCGAGAGACGCGTGGCATCAGCGCCGTACTTCTCAATCATGTCGAGCGGATTGATGATATTTCCGAGAGACTTACTCATCTTTCGGCCCTGCTCATCACGAACCAAGCCGTGCAAATAGACGGTCTTAAACGGCACTTGACCCACCAGGTAGGTGCTCATGAGAATCATACGAGCCACCCAGAAGAAGAGAATGTCGTAACCAGTTTCTAGTACGTTCGTTGGATGGAAGAACTCGAAATCCTTGGTTTTGTCTGGCCAGCCGAGGGTAGAAAAAGTCCAAAGACCAGAAGAAAACCAGGTGTCGAGCGTGTCCGGATCTTGACATACCCATTCAGTCCCCAGAAGCTTCACAGCTTCCTCATTGGTAGAAGCTACAGCGAACCTTCTTGCTGAATTAAAATTCAACCTAACCTTGCCTTGTGCCGAAGCAAGTTCTAGCTCAGCGATAAACTCTCTCACTGACAAACCGCGAAGTTCCTTCTCTAAAAGTCCTTCGACAATGTGAATATTTTCTTTATAATAACCGGGAAGATCAAAAATAGCATGAGTATTCTCCCAGCTCTCATGGGAGGGCTCAGGATAAACCTTGACATTCATGGTCCCATAATTGCCTGATTTGAACGAAACGCCGACCGCATCCTGATGCTCCAATGAGTACCAAACCGGCACGCGGTGGCCGAACCAAATCTGGCGGCTGATGTTCCAATCACGAAGATTATCAATCCAATGGAAATAAGTTTTTTCAAACCTGTCCGGCATGATGTCGATTGCCTTCGAGCGAACTGCGTCCTGCATCAAGCCCTTCAACGTCACCTGTTTTCCGTCCCGGGTAAATTCCGTATTCACGCCAATAAACCATTGCAGTTTAGGCAAAGGCTCAATGATTCCGCCGGTTCTTTCAGCTGTCGACAAATTCTGCGCAGAATCTTCCTCGCTTTCGAGCAAGTCATTTTCACGCAACCACTCCACAACTTTCTCGCGAGCACTTTTTGTACTCAGGCCAGCCACTAACTCCCCAGCTGAAGACATCATGTTGCCGTCTTCGCCAATCACCTGAACCATGGGTAGCTCATGGCGCTTAGCAATATCAAAGTCGATCGAGGAATGCGCCGGAGTAACGCCAAGTGCGCCCGTTCCGAACTTTGGGTCAACCGACTCGTCGCCAACAATCTTAATGTTCAGCTTGCTTCCCGCAAACTCAACTGCAAACTCTTTTCCAATCAATTTCTTATACCGCTTATCCGTGGGATGCACTGCCACCGCCGTATCCCCCACCTTTGTCTCTGGACGAGTCGTGGAAATCGAAATCGGGAAATCTTTAGAATATTTGAAGGTGTAAAGCTTGGCCGTCGTCTCTTTATAAACGATTTCGTCGTCAGCAATAGTGGTCTGGCCAATGGGGTCCCAGTTAACCACCCGGTAGCCGCGGTAAATCAACCCATCGTCATACATCTGCTTAAACGCGGCGTTGACGGCTTTGTTGCGCGGTTCGTCGAGCGTGTACGCTTCGCGTGACCAGTCTACGGACGCTCCCATTTTCTTCACCTGGTTCACAATAGTGTCATGGCTCTCTTGGGCAAAAGCTTTGACGCGATCGAGAAATGCTTCGCGACCCAAATCGTAACGAGTTTGCTTTTCTGCTTTGAAAATCATTCCTTCGACCTTCGATTGTGTTGCAATCGCGGCGTGGTCAGTTCCCGGGATCCAAAGTGTGCGCTTCCCTCGCAATCGAGCAAATCTAACCATCGCGTCCTCAATAGCCAACATGGTGGCGTGGCCCATGTGGAGCGTGCCGGTGACGTTGGGCGGTGGAAGAACAATCGAAAAAGGCTCGGTTCTCTGTTCGAGATCAGGCAGCTTGTCCGGGTTAAAGAACTCACTATCGAGCCATAACTGGTAAAGAGCATCCTCTTTTCCTTGGGGCTCGTAGGCTTTGGGCATTTCTTCATTCATAACTCACATGAGGATAGAGGAAAACGCCCGCGACGGCAACCCAGTATCTCTATTTAAAAAATCGACCCCGGCCACAGTTCCGTTGAACCGTGGCCGGGGCACGCCGCACACCACACCGCCTTGAGGCTAGTCATCACAGTCAGGCTGATCCAAGCTAGGGGCGCGGACCCGCATGGAACCTCCCGACCACGGATGATGCCGGTCAGGACCGGTCAGGGGTACGAATCCCCGGCTGGGCCCATCGTTGGGACCGCACTGTAGCCCTTCCACTAAACGATCGAGCCCGGCCTTCCGTCCCTCGATGGAGTTCCTGGTCCGCAGGCGAATGTTGCGCACAGTCCGGTCGCCGACCTTGCACGGCTCGGACGTGAGACACGTACTGGGATGCTTCGCCCGCAAGATGGTGGCGCCCGGAATCTGGCTCCATCCCGAATCCATCTCCAAATCCTGGAAGTCGCAATCATCCGCCGCGCGCCTGAAGAAAGCGTCAACTGCCCTCTTACCGGGCCAGCGAGTATGCACCCTACAGACCCCAATCTCCTTCTCGATCTCGGCCTCCGTCATGCCGGCCCCGCTCAGGTACTCCATGATCTTCTCCAGAACCGTAACCATAGTGACATCCTCCCTGTCATCGCAAAATTAGCGGCGACCGAAAATTATACATAAAATAACTGTCTTTGTCAATCCGAACACTGTTTTGACATGCTCCCTGGAATGCCGTAATTTTGAAGCTGGAGGATTCATGCCCATCGCCACCCTTCTTCTCGACCTGGACGGCACGATCGTCACTACCGAAGAGCTGAAACTGGAGGCCCACCGCCGAACGGTTGCTCAGCTGAGTGGCCGTGACTTCATCACCCGTGACCGCTACTGCGAGCTCACGGGCATGTCCAGTTGGCTGATGTTCAAAGCCATTCTGGCCGAACGCCCGGCGGACTGTACCTACAACCAGTACCGCGAAGTCTACAAAGGTTACTATCGCCAGCTCGTGCAAGAGCAGGCGCAAGCGCATCCTGGAGTACTGGAGTTCCTACAGCTGGCTCGCACGGCGGGCCTCAACCTGGTTGTCGTGAGCTCCAGCTCGCGGACGGAAATGGAACTTGTGCTGGACCAAACCGGAATTCAGCCGCTGATTGACGGCTTCGTCAGTGCGGATGATGTGGAGCAGCCTAAGCCGGACCCGGAACCGTACCGGAAGGCGCTCACCATCACCCACAGCAACCCAGACCAGGCCCTCGCGCTTGAGGACACGGACACCGGCGTAGAGTCAGCGCTCGCGGCTGGCCTACCGGTCATTGCCGTCAGGCATGAGCTGAACGGCCGGCACACCTTCCAGGGCGCGCGGCACGTCCTGCACATCAAGGAGATAGCGGACGCTCCGCGCTTCCTCTCCCTCCTCCTCAGCCTCTAACACGTGCGCCCGCCGCGGAAATATTCCGCGGCGGGCGCTGTTATTTTCCAGAGGGCCCGAGGGATGATGTCCGAGGCCGCGAGGAATAGCAGCTGTTAGGAGGGCGATATCCTTCGCATTTTCAGAAGATAGTATCGCCCGACTCCAGCTGCCCGAGCAACGA
>CAYGEQ010000024.1:0-11428 GCA_964348985.1 uncultured Gammaproteobacteria bacterium
GGCCATAAACACCGCTATACTTCGCCAGAATTTATAAACTATGGAATTCCGAAACATTGCAATCATCGCTCACGTTGACCACGGTAAGACCACTTTAGTGGACGCCATGCTCAAGCAATCCGGCACGTTTAATGAACGTGACGTGATTGAAAATTGTGTCATGGATAGTAACGAACTGGAAAAAGAGCGCGGAATTACCATTTACGCAAAGAACACCGCTATCGTAGTAGACGGCGTTAAAATCAACATTGTAGACACCCCGGGCCACGCCGACTTCGGTTCTGAAGTAGAACGCGTGCTCAGAATGGTGGACTCTGTTCTCTTGCTCGTTGACGCCTACGAAGGCCCAATGCCTCAGACCAAGTTCGTGCTGCGTAAGTCACTCGCGCTTGGCCTAAAGCCAATTGTAGTGATCAACAAAATCGACAAGCCAACGGCTAGACCAGACTGGGTTCATAACCAGATTTTTGATCTCTTCGTAGAACTTGGCGCCACTGATGCTCAGCTTGATTTCCAGCACATCTACACCATTGGTCGCGACGGAATTGCCAAGATGGATCTTAAGGATGAGAGCAAGGATCTCCGCCCATTGTTCGATTTGATTTTGAAGACCGTGCCGGCCGCTAAGAGCGAAACTGACAAGCCGATGCTCATGCAGGTAGCTAACCTTAAATACGACAACTACGTTGGACGTATTGCGGTTGGTCGCGTGGTAGAAGGTACCGTTAAGGCTAACTCCACCGTCACCGTCATTAAACAGGATGGCACGCGCTACACCGGCAAGATCACTAAACTCTACACGCACCAGGGTTTGACCAAGGTAGAAGTGAATGAAGCGGTAGCTGGTGACATTGTGCAGGTGGCTGGTTTCCCAGAAATTTACGTAGGTGAAACTATTGCCGAAGCTCCTGACGCAGAAGCGCTGCCAACTCTGGCGATTGACGGCCCAACTTTGACCATGAACTTCATGCCTAACTCTTCCCCATTTGCGGGACGTGAAGGCTCTCTGGTTACTTCCCGCCAGATCCGTGAGCGTTTGGAACGTGAGCTTGAAATCAACGTTGGACTGCAGGTGGAGTTTCCACTCAGTGACGGTGAATTCCGCGTTTCCGGCCGTGGCGAAATGCACCTGGCAATTCTTATTGAGCAGATGCGCCGTGAAGGGTTTGAACTCCAGGTCTCCCAGCCACAGGTAATCATGAAGACCGAGAACGGCGTCAAGATGGAACCAATGGAATCAGTAGTAATTGACGTTCCAGATGAGTACGCCGGTTCAGTCATTGAAAAGCTCGGCAAGCGTAAGGGTGACATGACGAACATGATGAGCGAGAACGGTTCAACCCGTTTGGAGTACACCATGCCGACCCGCGGTATCTTGGGCTTCCGCACGGAGTTCATGACCGTCACTAAGGGTCAGGGCACCTTCTCCCACATCTTCTCCAGCTACGCCCCACATAAGGGCGAAATTAACCGCCGCACTTCTGGCTCCATCATCTCTGGCGAAACCGGCAAGACCACGCCATACGCCTTAGCCATGGTCCAGGAACGCGGGGCAATGTTCGTAGCTCCTGGTACAGAAATTTATGAGGGCATGGTGATTGGGGAAAGCGCTAAAGAAACCATGACGGTGAACGCTGTTAAGGAAAAGCAGCTGACTAACATGCGCGCTTCTTCCGCTGACCACATTGTAGTGATTACGCCAGCTATCGACATGAACTTGGAGCGCGCTCTTGAATACATTGACTCTGACGAATACGTAGAAGTCACGCCTGAGAACGTCCGCATGCGCAAAAAGTATCTGACTGAAACAGAACGCAAGCGCTTTGGCCGATCCAACGCCAACGACATTTAATAAAAAGACCCTCCGCGCACATTGACGGAGGGCTTTTTTATTGTTAGTCTTTCTCGTCTCCATTTGGAGATAACCTTCACAATCACTGAGGTACCCGTGACACAATCAGCCATTGATCTGATCACCTTCAAAGGCGAGTTCCCCGATCACCCGCTGGCGCCCGCACGAGCCATCGCGGAGATCATCGCACCGTATGACATGCTCGTAGCCGATCACACCCAACCGGGAGAGACCCTTGCTCTCTTTGAGCTCATGGATCTTGATGGCTGTCTCACGGAAACGTTCATCCGTAACATCCCCATCGGAGCCATGCTTCTGTACGAGTTCTCGCTAGGTAAGCGAAACAACTACACAGGGATACGGGAGTACCGACGCTTCTTCCAACGCTTCAACGGCGCTATCAGGCGCATCGTGCGTAACCTGGATGAGCATGGCTACCCGTTGGTCTGTCATTTCTTAAACGAGATGCTGGCCTACATGCAACACCACGAAATGAGCACGCTAGTCAGTTCCAACGGGTTACAAAAAGCTATGGCCATCAAGCGAGAGGCGCAGACTCTCTTCAGGATGGCTACACACGATGTCTCCCGCACCGATCTTGACGTGGCCTGGTTCGTGGTGGCGGAGGCAGCTGGCCGACAACCAAGCACAGAGTTCGGACGATTCCAAGGGATGCCCGAGGCCAGAGACATGCTTAAAACCATTGACCTGGCCTTGTCGGACAAATACTTCATCAGCACGAGATATCAGTTCGACCGCCTACGGCTACCGCATCTGCAGTTCTGCTTCACGGCCACTGACCACCCACTCAACATCTGTAGGCTCGTGGCGGTGGACACAAAGACCAATGCGCTCTACCTGGACGCAGAGGTGACGAGAGACAATGGAGAGATTGTCTTCTCTGGCTGCAACTTTCTCTCCGTCAGATCTACCTTCGTGCAGTTTGGCGCAGAAACTGCCTACATCTACCTACGCGATCTGGTCACCGCCAACCTGTACACCATGCTGGCTGAAGGCGACATCCTGGAGCGCGCGTATGTAGACCAGTGGACCGAAGAAGAGACCGAGCAAGTCTTGGTCAGTCCGTCGGTGACCGCCCCGGCTTCCGCGCTCTCGCCAGAGCCAAGAACCGAGCCGCCACCAGAAACGGAGACGGCGCCAGAGGAGCCTGAACCAACCACCCCCAAGAACCTCAGTGCCCCGCTCTTAGTGGGCAAAGGTCGGTTCAGTTACCGAAACATCCTGGCAGCGCTGTTCCGGTTTGGGGTCAGCATTGAGAGGGGCGGCCGGCATGTGAAGCTCCGGATTGGAGAGAGGACTACCCCCTTTCTGAACCGCCACCACCGGGACGATCCGATCCACAACCGACTCAACCTTTTCCGGGCGCTCGAGGCACTCGGGATTCCCAAGAGTGAGTTCGTGAGGTCGCTCTAGCTACAACGTAAAAGGCCGTCAGGACGAAAGTCTGGACGGCCCTCTTTTTTTATTCATCGGAAAAACACAGGATGATCAGGCATGAGTTCCCGAAGAATCTCGGGTGAAGTCCTAATCCATTCTGCTACGGCGTCAACATGAGAGACCCCCTGCTGTTGCCGTCCCCGGAGAAACTCAAACTTCTTTTCGAAAATCTGATGGTGCTTTAGCAGTCTCTCTGGATTCTCCAGCGTCCACAGAGCCTCCGTTAGCGCTTCGGCTTCTTTCCTGGCGATGATGTCCGGATCCAGGTGACGGCTCTTTGAAGAATCAAAGTCAATAGCCACAACATGAACTTCCCGATCAGTAAATATTTTCTTAGCCGTCTCTGTGAGGCGGTGTTCACGAGTTTTCTCGCAAAACACGGTCACGGGTCCTTCGAGAGATTCTTGCTCGATGATCTGTTTCGCGAAGAGCAAATTTTCTAACGAGGAGAGTGCACGGTCTTCCGGATAAAATGTCCAATCGCTCGTCTGCCCTGCGGGAGCGGATGTGTTAGCGAGCTTCTGCAGATAATCTGACATTGCCTCAGCCTCCGTCCCTTCATATGGTGGCTCGACAGACGTGGGCCCGCCACTAGGAATTATCGTCGCCGGCTTGCCCGCCGAAGATTCCGAGAGGGCGTTAAACACAGCCGAAAGATAGACCGGATAATTCCGGTCTATCGCAATATCTTTCGGAGTTCCATACCCACAGACAATGTAAATATGCATACAGCCAATCCACCATGCTACCCCTCCTGGCGTCGGGGTGGATGCCTCCACAACTTCATCACTTTATAACTCCATCACTTTAATAGTCTCGAAGTTTCTGAATAATCTCCTTCTGCTGAATCTTTTCCAGGGCCTTCGCCTCAATCTGACGAATACGTTCGCGGGTAACGTCAAATTCTCGGCCTACTTCTTCAAGAGTATGTGAGACGCCGTCTTCAAGACCGAAACGCATTTCAAGGATCTTCTGCTCGCGAGGAGTTAAATCGCGCATCGCTTCGTTCACGTAGTCCTTCAAGAGCTGACGGGCAGCGGACTTGTCTGGTGAGAGGTTCTTCACGTCCACCACGAAATCACCAAGCGTTGAATCATCGTCATCATCACCTACTGAAGTATCAAGAGAAACTGTCTCCTGAGAAATCTTCTGGATGTGCTGGACCTTCTCAAGAGCGAGTCCCATTTCGGCGGCCAACTCTTCGAGCAATGGCTCACGACCAAGGTCCTGAATCAAACGGCGTTCAACCTGCTTATAGCGGTTAATGGTTTCAACCATGTGAACCGGAATACGAATGGTGCGGGACTGGTCGGCAAGCGCGCGGGTAATGGCTTGGCGAATCCACCACGTGGCGTAAGTAGAAAACTTGTAGCCCTTCCGGTACTCAAACTTCTTCACAGCGCGGAAGAGACCGACGTTGCCTTCCTGGATCAAGTCTAGCAATGACAACTGCTTACCAACGAACTTCTTAGCGATAGAGACGACGAGACGCAGGTTAGCCTCAATCAACCGGCGCTCTGCTTCCTTCTCATTTCGCTCTTTACGCTTAGCGAGCGCGACTTCTTCTTCAGCGTTCAGAAGAGGAATCTTACCAATTTCGCGCAAGTACATCTGAATAGAATCCTGAGTTAGCTCAGAAGACAAAACGCTGTCAGACTTCTTATCCACGGTCATGCGGAGCTTCTCATATACATCATCACGAGATTTACCACCGCCGAGCAATCCACCCTGCATCTCTACGAAGTGCAAACCTTTTTTCTCCAGTCTATCCAAAAATTCTTCAAACAACTCCAAGTGATCTTCAATATAATTAAAAGCGAACATGACTTCACTCTCAGTTACGAAACCGCGGGTCATGCCACGTTCTACCAAACGAGCCATCGCCTCTTCAGAAGGTGGCGCACTCTTTTTATCAACGATCAATTTAACCGGTGGGCGCTTGGCTACAACCTTAATAGCCTTAGCAGGCTTTTGTACCTTCTTAGGGGCAGGGGTTGGCTTTTTAGCCGGAGAATTCTTGCCTTTGACCACCAGCTTTTTAGCTACCGGCTTCTTTGAAATAACCGACTGTTTCTTCGCCATAAAAAATGCCACTAATCGAGAAAGTTAACCATCAGTTTTCAGGTGTCAGTTTGTGGAAAAAATTCTTTAAAGAATCCACTCCAAAACCTGAAACCCGACACCTGGTGGTCACTCAATCCCGGGGGTGCAGCAGAAGAGCGTAATCGTCCATGAGCGCGGTTAGGCGGGCATGATCTCCGGAAATTTCAGCTTCCCGAATTTCTGCCTCTAGTGCCTTCCGGCGGGACTTTTCTCGCTCGTCCTTAAAGAGAATAAGATGGCGGTCTACCTCGGCACGCACGTCTTTTGGCGGCAGACGGGCCAGCATCTCGTCTATCTTAAGTGCGAGGGCATCCAGTAGCTGTAAAAGCTCTGGTGCGTTCACACTCTCGAGATGGGCGCGTAGTCGTGTAAAAAGCGATTGCTTTTGGGGTGCGGCACTCAGTTCCGTTTGCGCGGAATTATATACCAGGTCCACATGAGTGTAAAGCGACTTCCACGGATCTCTTAAAACCTCTTTAGGAACCCTAGCCAAAATCTCACCAGCGGCCTTCTCATACTTGAAACAAACACCAAGTAGAAAGACGGCGGCTTGAGTAGGTTTGTCGAGATCGGGAGGGAAAGAAACTGTGGGTGAAGGAGTGGGCGAATGAGTAGGTGAAGGTGTAGGTTTTCCAGTCGGCGGAAATGTTTTAACAACCTTATAACCCTGAGCCATGGTTCGCAAAATGTCTACGCTGACGTGGGTAGCGTCAGACAAACGCATTAAATACAAATGCCGTTCGTCTTCCCGGGTCAGACCGGCCACTTGCGGGAGAAGCTCATCAACTAACCGGCGGCGCGCCTCAACGCTTGAATCCTGTTTGTCATTAAATATTCGCAGAGTCTTCTCAAAGTAGTACTCGACTATTTCAATAGAGTGACTGGCAATCTTTTTCCAGAGCTCTGGATCTTTCCGCACCACATCATCCGGATCCTTCCCTGCTCCTTCTGGAATAACTAAACAACGGATGGACACGTCGAGTGTTGGCTCTTTCTTTTGTAGCTCAAGCGCCAAGGCAAAGACGCGCTTGGCCGCCGCAAAGCCAGCATCATCATCATCCAAACAAAAAACCAAACGCTTAGTGTATCTAAATAATGTTCGTAGCTGAGTCTCAGTCAAAGCCGTGCCCGAACTAGCCACGACATTCTCGACGCCAGCCAGATGTGAAGCGATGACGTCCAAATTACCCTCGACAATAATAATCTCCCCCGCCTTTCTAATTCCCGCCTTAGCCAAATGCAAACCGTAAAGCACCGCTCCTTTGTGATAGATGGGAGTTTCCGGCGAATTAATGTACTTCGCTTCATCAGGCAGTGCCCCTGGTAGGACTCGCGCCGTGAAGCCAACTACTCGACCATTAGCGTCACAAAGCGGAACCATTAACCGACCACGGAATCTGTCGATCAGTCCAGAACCATTTTTCCGCTTGTGACATAGCCCGCTTTCTACCAGCGCCCCTTCTGAAAATCCTTGCTTCTGCAAATGAAGAGCGAGGGCGTCCCAATCATTGGTCGAGGTTCCTAGTCGAAACTTGGTTTGCAAGGCCGGCGGAAGTTTTCGCGTCAATAAATAATTACGCGCAATGCCAGTGAGCGACGAAGCCGTAAGCACACCCTCGTAAAATTTTGTGGCCTCCTCATGGATTTTATAAATGACATCGGCTCGGTTTGTCTCAGCGGTTGGCTTGTACTCTGGGAGCTCAACGTTGGCTCTCTTGGCTAGCGTCTTCAAGGCCTCGATAAAATTAAGTCCCTCCATCTCCATGACAAAAGAAAAGACGTCTCCCCCTTTGTCACAACCGAAGCACTTAAAAATCTGCCGTTCCCGGGACACATGAAAACTAGGCGAACGCTCAGCATGAAACGGACACAAACCCTTAAAAGCACCCGAGCCGGCTGGCTTGAGCGTCACGTACTCGGCTATTACTTCAGCAATATCCAGCTTCTGTTTAATCTCTTCTTTGGCGTCCATGCGTGCATCCTAGTCTATGGCCCCCTCCTCTCGCAACCGCTCCTGTTTACGCTTTTCCCCACCGTTATATCCACCTGTCTTCCCATCGCTTCTGATCACTCGGTGACATGGAATCTTGGAATCATGGTTCTTGTTCAGGATATTACCCACGGCCCGAAAAGCACCTGGACTCCCCGCCTTCATGGCCACCTGCTTATAAGTCAAAACAGACCCGCGTGGGATCTGTTTGACGACTGCGTGTACTTTATCAGTGAATGTCATGACACTAAGCCTTCACCCCTGTTTTAGAAGTCTTACTCACCCGAGCCTCTTTCTTAATGCGCTGATATCTCCCCGTTAGAAAAGCCGAACTAAGAATATGTCCTTCAAAAGCTCTCTCTAGGATATGGCGAGGCGCCTCATGCGGCACATCTAGCTCCTTATCCAAAGCGTAAATTGCAAAACGATACACATGCTCACCGTAACTAGGACACGGGCCACCGTAGCCAACCTCCGAAAAGTCCGTCTCCCCTTCACGCGCCCCAGACGGCACCGAACCGGACTTGATCACCCGAGTGTCAGGTGAAATATTCCACACTGACCAGTGCAACCAGTTACCGCTTGGCGAATCTGGATCATCAACTAGCAACACCAAGCTCTTGGCCGCGGCCGGAACTGCGTCGATCCGCAATTCTGGATTTTCATCATCACCATCACAAGTATACTCAATAGGAATTCGCTCACCATTTTTAAATGCAGGAGAAGAAATGCGCATAGCTCTCTGCATGATAGTGTTGCGCCCGGTGCGCGACAAGCTAAGTCATGCACATGTGTACACGCATCTTGACGTTCATGAATTTTCTCGGGACTCCGAAAGCCTTTGTAAAAATTTGAGTCGGGTTACCTCCTAAAAATTTTTCCAAAAACTTCCTCCGTCTCTAAAGTTTTCCGCCACATGTCTCAGATGACCACAAACCATTTTTTTTATTTTTTGCTTCAGCCTCGGCTGCCTGATAAATGGCTTGGTGTTCGTATGGCGTCCTATACGTGTACTCATACGCATAACCATCCTTAATCATCTGCAAATTAATATCACTGCCATCCTCCAAATACACGTAGCGTAACCACCGGCCGTATACATCCTCACTCTCCTGGGAGTCATCAGCCTGCAAACTCAATAATGACTGGGCTAAAAGCTGTTTCAGGTGCTCTGTAGCTTCCCGGCCAAAGCACTCAACCGGCTTACGCGGATCAACACTTTCTGGAGTGTTAATCCCAATTAATCTAACTTTATATTTTTCTGTTTCACTCACTGACACCTCAATAGTATCCCCGTCCACTACCCGGGACACTGACACGTAACCGGCAGGCACATCCACTACTTCACTGGGCGTATCATCAGAAAAGACTAGTGACGCATCTCCATGAGCCACTTGCCAAGCCAAAAACAACAACACGAAAAACGAACCCAAGGCGCTTAATATTTTTTTCTGCTCAGCTTTACTCATAACTAAGACCGCCAACCACGCTTCCTCAAATCAAACCAAGACGTACCGAGCACGAATGCTAACCCAACTAACGCCGGCCAAACCAAACCGTGCATGATAGCCATCACTGTCCAGAACATAACTACTGCTAACAACCCAGCCACCGCTTTTTCGCTCTTAATGTTATTTGGAAACAGGAACGCGGCGAATGAACCCATAAAAAGCCAACCGACAAAGTTAGCTACCGGCACCCCAAAGTACTCACCACCATTTCTAAAAGCCCAAAAACCCTCAGCCACTGCTCCCGGATCGACCACTAAATCTACGGCCAGCATAATTAAAGCCACCGTTAACATGAACGGCACTCCCCTCGGGACACCTGCTCGGTTAGCAAGGGCGCTGGCACCCAGGAAAATTGGCAGCCAAGCCAAAGACACAAAAAGCGGCACGGTGCCAGCAATTTTTGGCAGTAGTACGTCACCGTACCAAAAATAACCGTAAGGGAAACCGGTCTTAACCGCTAAAAATTCGAACACGGTAGCGAAAATAGAAAGTCCCAAGATAAATAACAGTCCCTTCTTACGACCCAAATTCTCTAGAGTGCCAATGACACCCGGTAGTGAGAATAGGATGATGAATAACCCGCCAACCCAGGGAATATTTGGAAGTAGCATATTGTTCAATAATAACAGAGTTACCAAGCAAATGGACATTTCTAGAAATTAAGGGATAATGAAGCAAATATGCATCTCTGGAAACTATCTAGGCCACGCTTTTGGTTCTATCTCTTTGGTCCTTATCTCTTAGGGGCCGCCGCCCTGGCTCACTCCCCCATAGTGAATGCGGACCTCATCTCGCTAACCGTGTACGGCCTATACTTTTTGTTGCCAGCTAACCTGCTCATTTACGGCATCAATGATCTCTTTGATTACGAGACGGATATTTTAAACGCCAAAAAACAAGGCTATGAAGCCGTACTAGCTCCGAGCCTCTGGTCAAGCACCTGGTCCTGGATCCTGGCGTTAAACGCTCCCTTTGTCATCATGGCCCCGTTTCTATTGCCACCCACGGCCGTACTGGCTCTCCTGGCCTTTCTGTTCTTTGGGTTAGGCTACTCTGTTCCCCCGCTCAGAGCTAAGACGAAACCATTTTTAGATGCCTTCTTTAACATCCTTTACGTTTTCCCGGCCTTAGTTAGTTTTGGGTTTGTCGGCCTACCACCTTTAGTCTTGGTGATTGCCGGCACATGTTGGTGTATGGCTATGCACGCCTTCTCAGCTGTGCCAGATATTAAAGCCGATACTGCGGCTGGCATAGCCACGGTAGCCACCGTTCTTGGTAAAACAAAAACAATTGCCTTTTGCCTGTTCCTATATCTGCTAAGCGGAGCGCTCAGCTTTCAGTACCTAGGTTTACTCGCGGTTGCTCTTGGATCTGCCTACGCTCTCCTAATGCTAGCGTCATTAAAGAGTGATGAGGCCAAGCTCTTCAAAATCTACAAGCTGTTTCCGTTTGTGAACTTAACCGCCGGCTTCCTGCTGACCTTGAAAATTATTTTACCGCTCTTGGCCCGTTAAGGTGCTGTAATGGACCGTCAGAGTTATCACCGGTCAGACGCTTGTAAACTAACTGCGCACTAATAAGACACATTGGCATCCCAATACCTGGATTGGTGTTACCGCCAACATAATACAAGTTAGAAACTTTTTGGCTGACCGTATTGGGCCGGAAAATAGCTGTCTGGAAAAGAGTGTGAGCCAGTCCAAGCGCTGTCCCCTGATAACTGTTATAGGCCGACTCAAAATCTTTAGCACAAAATACTTTCTTCACTTCAACAAGCTCTAACAGGTCTGGGATTTTAAACTCTCGTGCGATGGTTTCAAGGATCCTGTCCCCGAAGGCTGATAACGAGGCTTCATCATATGACAACCCTGGAGCAATCGGCACCAGAACAAACACATTTTCTTTGCCCGCTGGAGCAACACTCGGGTCAGTCACGCTTGGAGTACAGATATAGAGCGACGGATCAGTAGGCCATTGTGGCGTATCAAAAATCTCGCCAAAATTCTTCTGCCAATCTTTAGAGAAAAGTAAATTATGATGCTGGAAGGCCGGAACTTTTTTCTTCAAGCCCAAATATAAGATGAAGGCTGAGGGCGCCAGCGTACGTTTCTGCCAGTACGCTTCAGGATAGGTCCTATCAAGTTCATTACGCAGTAGCTTTGTCTCCGTGTGATGGATGTCAGCATTGGAAATTACTACGTCAGCCAAAAATTCCTGACCACTCTCCAGGACTACACTAACTGCCCGCCCGTTGACTGTACGAATTTCTCCAACCGAAGCGTCAGTCACGTATGACACGGCGTGCTTTTTACCAATCCTAACCAGAGCCTCAATAATTTTATGCATGCCGCCCATGGGATAAAACACGCCCATGCCAAAATCAATATAGGTCATGAGGCTATAAAGAGCTGGTGTGTTATAGGGCGAGGAGCCTAAAAACACTAGCGTGTACTCCATGATTTTCTGCATCTCATCTGTCTTGAAAAACCGGCTCACGTAACGGTGCATGGGCGT